>CAJBIS010000222.1 GCA_903953195.1 uncultured Actinomycetes bacterium | reverse complement strand
GGGTCTGGGTCAGGGCCACGAAGTCCTCTGCCTTGGCCGAGAAGTCCGTCTCGGACTTGAGCTCGACCATGGCGGCGACGTTGCCGTTGCGGGCGATCGCCACCGCACCCTGATTGTTCTCGCGGTCCTCGAGCGTGGCGACCTTGCTCAGCCCCTTCTGGCGGAGCACCTGGGCGGCACGTTCCATGTCGCCGTCGGCCTCGGTCAGCGCCTTCTTGCAGTCCATCATCCCGGCGCCGGTGGCATCCCGGAGCGCCTTGACGTCCTGTGCGGTGAACTCGGGCATCAGGCACCACCCTCGGTCGACTCGGCTGCGGCCTCAGGAGCTGCCTCGGCAGCAGCCTCGGCGACGTCAGCAGTCGCCTCGGCGACATCGGCATCGGCGACCACCTCGTCGCTGACCGACGACTCGTCCTCGGCGTTCTGCGCCGCCAGCACCCGGGCCTCACGCTCCGAGGCCGCGGCCGCCGCCTCGGCACGGGCACGGGCCTGCTGGGCCGAGTGCTCGGCCTCCTCCTCGGCGGAACGCTCGCGCGGCGCCGTCTCGGGGTGCGTCTTCGAGCGCATGATCTTGCCCTCGATGACCGCATCGGCGATCACGCGGGTGAGCAGGTCGCCCGAGCGGATGGCGTCGTCGTTGCCGGGGATCACGAACTGGATCACGTCGGGGTCGCAGTTGGTGTCGACCACGGCGACCACCGGGATGCCGAGCTTGTTCGCCTCGGTGACCGCGATGTCCTCCTTCTTGGTGTCCAGGATGAACACCGCGTCGGGGAGGCGGTCCAGGTTGCGGATGCCGTTCAGGTTCCGCTCGAGCTTGTCGAGCTCGCGGCCCAGCAGCAGGGCCTCCTTCTTCGGCATGGCCTCGAACTCACCGGAGTCCCGCATGCGCTGGTAGTCCTTCATCTTCGACACGCGCTTCGAGATCGTCTCGAAGTTGGTCAACATGCCGCCGAGCCAGCGCTGGTTGATGTACGGCATGCCGCACTTCTGCGCGTACCCCTGAATGGGGTCCTGGGCCTGCTTCTTGGTCCCGATGAACAGCACCGTGCCGCCGTTCGCGACGAGGTCCCGGACGAAGACGTACGACTTCTCGATCCCGGAGAGGGTCTGGTGCAGGTCGATCAGGTAGATCCCGCCCCGCTCGCCGTGGATGAACCGCTTCATCTTCGGGTTCCAACGGCGGGTCTGGTGACCGAAGTGGACCCCGGCCTCCAGCAGTTGCTTCATGCTCACGACTGCGCTCACGCGCTGCTCCTCCCTCTCGGTTCAGCGAAACTCGATTCCTGCGCCACCGAGGTGACGACCGAGAGGTGGATTCGAGCGGTGATGATGTCCCGGCCACTGGCCGCGGCCCAGGTTCCCGGACCGACCGACGAGTCTACGGGGCGGCGACGGATCGGATCAAAGCTCGCTCATCGCCGTCCCAGCGGAGGTGGCCGGTCCAGCGACCGCCCGCCGGTGCGTGCCCGCCCGGTCGGATCATGCCGGCGTCAGGCCGGCGGCACCGGGACCAGAATGGCGTGACGAGGGGGCGCTCCGACGACGAACAACGATGCCGGATCGATGTACCGGCCGGATCGGCGGACCCCGAGGTGCATCCGGGTGCCCGCGGTGCCGGCCGGGGTGCCCGCTTCGACGATCTGACCCCGACGCAGCGAGATCGACTCCAGACCGGTGAGCGACGACCGCAGACCGTCGGGATGCTCGACGCTCACGACGCCGCGTCCCGCCACCCAGCCGGCGAAGGCGACGACACCGGCCCCGATCACCCGAACGACGTCACCGGGCTCCGTGGCGTAGTCGAGCCCTCGGTTCCCCGGACCGTAGGGGTTGGCGGGCGGACGGAACGGATCGGCCACGGGACGGTCGACCGGCGGTCGATAGCGTGGAGCCCCGGCCGATCCCCCGCTGTCCACCCCTCGATCAGCGGCACCACCGCCTCGGCCGGCGCCGGCATCGCCGACCGCACCTGCCGGCGCGCCGACGAGGGCCCCATGGATGACCAGCAACCCCGCCAGCAACCCTGCGATCACCCGCATTCGAGGCGCGGGCGTCCGGGCGGACGGCCGATGGACGATCAGACGGCGTCGTCGGACACGCGTGACCGCAGGTGGAGCAGCGACTTGGTGTGGATCTGGCACACGCGGGACTCGGTCACGCCGAGCACCCGACCGATCTCCTGCAGCGTCATGTTCTCGTAGTAGTAGAGCGTGAGGACGAGCTTCTCGCGCTCGGGCAACGTGTTGATCGCGTCGCCCAGGAGCTGGCGGGTCTCCGCCGCCTCGAACGCCCCCATCGGTGAACCCGCGGTCCGATCCGGGATCGTGTCGCCGAGCGTCATCGCGTCGCCGGGCTGACCGTTGCGGCCCGACACCGACTCGTCGAGCGCCGCCAGGCCGACCTGCGAGATCTGGGTGAGTGCGGTCTGGAGTTGATCGTCGGTCCAGTCCAACTCCTCGGCCAGTTCGGCGTCGGTCGGCGGACGGTGATGCTTCGCCTCGATCTTGGCGTACGCCTGCTCGATCTGTCGCACCTTGGCACGGACCGATCGTGGCACCCAGTCGATCGAGCGCAGCTCGTCGAGGATGGACCCCTTGATCCGGCTGATGGCATACGTCTCGAACTTGAACCCGCGCTCGGGCTCGAACTTGTCGATCGCGTCGATGAGTCCGAACATGCCGTAGCTGGCCAGGTCCGACTGCTCGACGTTCTGGGGCAGACCGGCGGCCACACGGCCGGCGACGTACTTCACGAGCGGCGAGTAGTGGACGATGAGTGCCTCGCGTGCGGCGTCGTCGGCGGTCGCCTTGTAGTCCGCCCACAGGCCATCGAGCTCGGTGCCACTCGGATCGTCGGTCTGGACGTCGGTACTCATCGTGCCCTCGGATGTGCCAGCTCGACGACCTGGCGGAGTCGTTCCTTACTGACGTGAGTGTAGATCTGCGTCGTCGACAGATCCGAGTGACCGAGCAGCTCCTGCACCACACGCAGATCGGCACCGCCGTCGAGCAGGTGCGTTGCGAAGGTGTGTCGGAGCGCGTGCGGGTGAGTGGGCACCGGCGAGCGACGATCGAGTACCCGGCGGACGTCACGGGGACCGAGGCGCGACCCGCGCCGGTTGACGAAGAGAGCGGCCTCACTCCCCGACCGCACGCCGGTCCCGTCGATCCACCGCTGTCGTCCCTCGTCGAGCCAGACGCCGAGCACCTCGGCGGCCGGATCGCTGAGCGGAACGACTCGCTCTCGAGCCCCCTTGCCCCAGACCGTGACGGTGCCGGAGCGAAGGTCGACCGAGTCGACGTCGGCACCACAGAGTTCCGAGACGCGGAGCCCGGAGCCGTAGAGGAGCTCGACCACGGCACGGTCACGCAGATCGTCCGAGCGCTCCGCCCCCGCGACGACGGGCTCGTCGAGGATCTGGTGGAGCTCGTCCGCCCGGAGCACCCGCGGCAGCCGAGCGGTACCCGTAGGCGACGAGATCCCCGCGGTCGGATCGACGGCGAGCGAAGCAGTGCGCACCAGCCACCCGAAGTAACGCCGCAGTGACGCCGCCCGGCGAGCGATGGTGCGCGACGCGAATCCGCGTGTGGTGAGGTGGGCCAGGTAGGAACGGACCACGGCGCGGTCCACCGCAGCGGGAGCATCGACCCCCGACCGCTCGACCCAGTCGCGAAACGCCACGACATCGCGGCGGTACGCCTGGCGAGTGGACTCAGCCACTGCGAGCGACGCCGCGAACGCCTCGATGTCCCATGCGTCCTGCGCCACGTCAGTCGGCTTTCGTGTTCGGTGCTGGGCTCGGCGACGTGCCGACAGCACTGCGTAGCGTAGCGAACGCGGCGCGTGGCACCACGATGATCGCGGACGGAGGGCTGAGACCGGACGGTCCTGAGCCGTCGACATGCCGTGAGCAGGCGGACGGTCCTGAGAAAGCAGACGGTCCTGAGAAGGCAGACGGTCCCGAGCAGGTGGACGGTCCTGAGCAGGAGTTCGACCGCCCAACCACCACGGCGGAGCGCAGCGGTCACGGCCGACCGTCCGCGTGCCCCGACGGACGCCACGCCGAACCATCACTCCGCCGCTCGACGAACCCGCCGGCGAGCGTCACCCAACCGTTCACCTCGAGCCACCCCACGGCGGCCGCGACCGCCTGGACCGACAATCCGACCCGGCCGACCAGGAACTCGATCGACTCCGGGCGCCACCCGAGTGCCTCGAGCACGCTGCTCGCCACCCCGGTGGGCTCGGGTCGCGGGTCGACCGATGGTGCACGCCCCGCCGGCACCGCCGCGAGGCCGAGCGCAACGAGGACGTCCTCGATCGAGGTGCACACGCCTGCCCCGTCAGCGATGAGCGCGTTGGTGCCCGCCGACGACGGGGCGCCCACCGGCCCGGGCACGGCGAGCACCGTGCGGTCCCGAACCGCTGCGTGCTCGACGGTCGACATCGAGCCACCGCGATCAGCGGACTCCACCACGACCACCACCTGCGCCAACGCGGCGATGATCCGGTTCCGCACCGGGAATCGCCACGGCTGTGCCGACACGCCGACCGGGACCTCGGAGACCACCAGCCCGCACGAAGCGACGCGACGCGCCAGCGCCCGGTTCGCAACGGGACACGGAGCGTCCAGACCGGCGGCGACGACGGCCGCAGGACCTGCACCGTCCCCACTGCACGCGCCCGCGTGTGCGGCGGCGTCGATGCCGAGGGCCAGTCCCGACACGACACACACGCCGACCTCGGCGAGCCCCCGACCGAGGTGATGTGCCACCTCGAGTCCGTAGCCGGTGGCACGACGTGTGCCCACGATCGCCACCCTCGGACGTTCCAGCACCCGCAGGTCGCCCAGGTGGAACACGAGCACCGGCGGATCTGGATCGTCGATGAGCTGCGGCGGGTAGCCGGCGGTGCCGATCGACGCGACCCCGACGTCGTGGTGACGGAGCTGCTCCCACAGTCGACCCGGATCGATGCGCTGAGCCGCCAGCCGCCACTCGTCGAACCGGTCCCCCGAGCCGGCCCGAACGCCACCCGCACGCGGCCCACCGACTCTCACCGCATGCGCTCCGGTGCCCCGAAGCGTTCCGCGGCGCAGCGCGGTCCAGGTGTCCGCCGGGTCTCCGAGCGCCGCCAGACGACGGAGCGTGGCCGGACCCAGCCCGTCGAGGGTGGACATGGCAGCGAGGTAGGCCTCATGAGGGAGCACATCAGCGCTCACGCGGCGATCCCGGTGACGAGTCCGGTCGCCCGGAGGCATTCGGCGAGCTGCAGGTCGTCGGACGACAGCGGGCCCGAGCGACCGGCGAGGTCCTGGAGCGTCAGCGCGACCGACCGGAGCCGCTGCGACCCACGGACGGTGAGCGCCCCTCGTTCGAGGCGGTCGCGCAGGAAGGCCACCCCGGAACGAGCGAGTGGCGCGTGCTCCTCGAGCGCGTCGCCGCGGAGGACGCGGTTGCACGGCACGCCCCTGGCGAGCGCCAGCGACCGAGCGGCGGCGACCCGTGCTCGCACGACGGCCGTGCCCTCGCCCCGGCTCGAGGCGTCGAACATCGAGGCCGGATCGGGCGCATCGATCCGGACACGCACATCCATGCGATCGAGCAGCGGCCCGGAGAGCCGACGGCTGTAGCGGGCGACCTGCGCCGGCGAACAGCGACAGGCTGCGTCCGGAGC
>CAJBIS010000221.1 GCA_903953195.1 uncultured Actinomycetes bacterium | reverse complement strand
CGAGACCGACCCTCAGCGACGAACGTGCGGTGCGGCGAGTTGGCTCCATGGTTCCGAGTTCCTGTGTCATGGGTCGAAAATACCGGCGAGGCATGGGATCGGGGCGTTCATGGCACCCGCTGGGGTCTGAATTGCGCGCCTCAAAACGCCGGAAATCCTGATTATGTCCGTTTCAGATCCGGGTGGGTGGATCTCGGCTCAGGTCCCGCTCGACCCCGACCGGGTCTCCTGTCGCCCACCAACGACGTCACTGTCACTGTCGTCGTCTGTGCTGTGGCCTGTGACGTCGATGCGGCGCTGCAGGTCCTCGGCGATGCGCCGCACACGATCCAGGAGCTCGTCGACGTCCTCGGCACGAAGTTCGTCCACGGGCCCGACGGATCGCTGCGCCACGGCGTCGCTGAGCGCCGCAGCGATCACCGCGACGTCGTCGATGACCCGATGTGCCTCTCTGACCCGATTCGCCGACCAGTCCAGTTCCTCGGCGGCCCGACGGGCCTCGAAGGCCCGCTGGCGGCAGCTCCTGCGGCAGTAGGCCCTGGGCCGTCCCACAGCGGCCGGTCGAGCGAGCTCCCGCCGGCACCAGGCACACCGCCCCGGCGCGTCAACGGAACCGGGGGGCATCTCCACGGGGCTCGCGGCTACTTTCGTCACAGTGACGAAAGTAGCCGATCGTTCCCCTCGTCCGGCGGATCCGGCTCGCGGATCTGAATGCTTTACTTCCGGGCGCTCCGGGTGTCTGATGCAGAGAGGAACCAATGGTCCGGCCCCCGGGTCGGACCCCATCGACATCCAGGAGGCGCCATGTCCACCCGCCACCGTCAGCGTCGAACCGGAGCCACCTCCGCGATGCCCGAGGAACGGGAACGCAGGAAGGCTGAGCACCGGAAGGTTCGTCGGGGTGTGAACCAGGCCCTGCACGTCGCGTCGCTCACCGACGATCACGACGGTCTCGTGCTCGACCTCCCCCACCCCACCCACGGCTACGCGGACGTGCACGACGATCCGATGCGCCACGACAGCGCGGCGCCGCAGCGGCGTCTCCGCCACTGGAAGCAGTCGTTCTGGAAGCGCCGCACCAACAACCGGCGGGCGCGCGCCGCGGCGTACCTGCAGCCCGGCTCGGTCTGAGGCGTCACCCGGGGGCGTCCGCTCGGCACCGCCGGAGGGCGCTCCCGGGAGCGCGTCGAACGCGACCCGGTGTGCAGCGACGCGACCGGTACGGTGAGCGGCGTGGGTGCACGGGACAACAACTTCACGATGCCGCTGGTCGAGCGGCTCGTCGAGCAGCGGCATGCCGCCGCCGCCGAGGACGTGTCGCGACTGCGAGCCGAGCATCCCGATGCGGGCCGCGACCAGCTCGCGGATCTGCTCATCCGGACGTGCATGAAGGACATGGCGCTCGGCGGGGCGATCACCGGCGGCGCGGCCGCCTCCCCGGTCGCCGGAGTGGCCGTCGCGGCGGCGTCCGCCGGCGCGGATGCCACCTGGAGCGTCAGCCGTCTGGGTGAACTGATCATGGGGCTCGGGATCATCTACGGCCACGAGCAGGCGTCACGCACCGAACGAGCGGTGTGGGTCGCCGGCATCCTCGGCGTGTCCGAGGGCGCCGCGGTCGGGATGACCGGCCTGGCCGCCCGTGTGGGCGCCCGCGGTGGCGCCCGACTCATCGCCCGGCTGCCCGCCGCCGGCGCCGGAGCGGCCAGGACCGGTCGACTCGCCCGGGCGGGCTCCACCGTGAGCCGACTCGCCAACAACAAGGGCCCGTGGAGCATCGCGGCGCTGGTCCCCTACGGCATCGGTGCCGGTGTCGGTGCTGCCGGCAACGCGGCACTCGCCCAGGCGGTCGGCCGCGCCGCGAAGCAGTACTTCGCCAACCTGTCGACCACATCGAGCGGCAACCCGTCGGCCGCACACGGTCCGTCCTCGACACCCCGTGGCGCCACCGGTTCGGCGACCGATGTCGAGGATGCCGACGTCATCGACGCCGAGTTCGTCGAGGAGATCATCCTCGACGTCGAGCCGTAGCGCCCGCGGCGTCGACTCAGTTCAGATTCGGGTCCTCCGGGTACAGGCCGATGCTGGCGAGGCGCCCGCCCTGACGGCGCAGAACCAGCCGCCACAGATCCTCCGGCTCGGCGCACAGCACGTCGTCGGGACCGGCATCCATGACGTTCCAGACGCCGTCAGCGAGCTCGGCGTCGAGCTGACCGGGACCCCAACCCGAGTAGCCGGTGAAGAACCGCACGCCGTCCACACCGTCGACGTCGTCCTCCATGAGCCGCTCGATGTCGACCAGCACGAGCGGACCGGCGAGTGCCCGAGCGTTGCGGAGTTCGACGTCCGCCTGACGACGACCGAGCGCCAGCATCCCGCCGACGCCGACCGGACCTCCCACGAAGAACACCGACGGCTCGACCACGCTCACCTCGGCGGCGCACACGTGCTCCGCGACGGTGGTCTCGCTCGGCCTGTTCAGCACCAGCCCGAGCGCGCCCTCGTCGTCGTGCTCGATCATGTAGACGACCGTCTGGTCGAAGTTGCGATCACCCAGATCGGGCAGCGACACCAGCAGACGATGGCGCGTCGAGTCGGTGGGGTCGGTCACGTCACGTTCAGACGATGTCGAGAGAGAGCATCCGGATGGCGTTGCCGCGGAGGATCTTGTACTGCACGTCCGGATCGAGGTGGCCCATGAGGTCCGTGGCGACCTCGAGGGTGTTCG
>CAJBIS010000220.1 GCA_903953195.1 uncultured Actinomycetes bacterium | reverse complement strand
ATGCGCTCACCGGGCTGCCCAACTACGCGCTGCTCCAGAACCGCCTCGATGTCGCGCTGACGCGTCGTGATGCCAGCCGTCAGAACGGTGTCGAGCTGAGCGACGTCGCGGTCTTCGTGTGCGACCTCGACGCCTTCAGCACGCTCAACGACGCGCTCGGCCACGCCGAGGGTGATGACGTGCTGCGCGAGGCGGCCCGACGGCTCGAGGGCATCGCCGGACGGGGACACAGCGTCGCCCGGATCGCCGGCGACGAGTTCGCGGTCTGCATGGAGGATGTGCGACACCCCCAGCACGCGCTCGAACTCGCCGACGAGGCCCGATCACTGCTCAGCGCCCCCTACGTCGTGAGCGGCCAGGAACACCGATTGACCTGCAGCGTCGGCCTGACCATCGCCGGCCACGACGCCAGCGCCGAGAGCGTGCTCCGCGATGCCGGCGCCGCCATGCACGCGGCCAAGTCCAGCGGTCGCAACCGGCTCGAGGTGTTCGACCCGAAGGTGCGCTCCGCCGTGGTGCGCCGCATGGATCTCCAGAGCGAACTCGACCGCGCCCTCGACCGCGACGAGTTCGTCCTCCACTACCAACCGGTCTACGACACCGAGTTGGGGACGGTCGCCGCCTCCGAAGGACTCATCCGCTGGAACCACCCGGAACGGGGGCTGCTCCTGCCGGGCGAGTTCATCGGCACCGCCGAGGCCAGCCACCGGATCATCGCGATCGGCGACTGGGTGATCGCCGAGGCCGCTCGGGCCGCGGTCCGACTCGGCTACGACCAACCGGATCGTCGACGCATCATGGCCGTCAATGTGGCCGCAGCGCAGCTGGCGGAGCCGAACTTCGCGTCGCGGCTGCTCGCCCACCTCGCGGATTCCGGCCTCGACCCCGCGTGCTTCGGCATCGAGGTCACCGAGTCGGCGCTCATCGACTCCGCCTCTGTCGCCGTCGACCAGTTGCACCGCATCCACGAGGCCGGCTGCCAGCTCGCGCTCGACGACTTCGGCACCGGGTACTCGTCGTTGACGTACCTGCAGCGTTTCGACGTCGACGCCATCAAGATCGATCGCAGCTTCGTCTCGGGCCTCGGGCTCGACGACGAGGCGTCGTCGATCGTGGCCGCAGTGAACGGCCTGGGCCGCGCCCTCAACCTGCGGGTCATCGCCGAAGGCGTCGAGACCGCGCTCCAGCTCGATCTGCTCGAGGCCATGCAGTGCAGCGACGTCAGCGGATTCGGTCTCGCCCGGCCGCTGCCCGAGGCGGACCTCGATGTGATCATCGACCAGACGCTCGCCATGCGACGCCGTGGCATGGGCGACCAGCTGGCACTCGACGCTCGGGCCTGACCGGTTGGGCCGGCGGCGAGCTCGTCAGCCGAACGTTCCGGGCGGCAACAGCACCACCGGATCGGTGTGACCGATGTCGGCCTGCGGCGCGCGCAGCGCGCTGCCCACCGGGAGCGAGAACCGGTCGGCAGCACCCAGGTCGACGCCGTAGCCCTGGTCGGCGAGCGCCGCGACCGTGAGACGGCTCAGCCGCTCATCGGGATCGCTGTACCCGGTCATGAGTTCGTTCCCGAACGTCGACTCCCGCCAGTGCGCCAGCGCCGTACCGGCACCACCCTGGTTCTCGACCGGGACACGACCGGTCCCGCCGAGTTCCTGCCAGGCCGCCACGCCACCCGGGGCGTTGTAGCGGGGCTCGCTCAGCGCGTCGTCGACGAGGCCCTGCAGCACCCAGCCCGACCCGAGACCCAGGACGTGACCCATCTCGTGCTGGATGACGCTTCCCAGCCGTCCGGACGTCGCGAGGCGCGCCAGATCCGCGGTGTCGAACTCCATCACCCCGACATACGGGAGACCGTTCGACGGCCGGGCCTGGAGTGCACCGGCTCGACCGAGCGTGCCGCCGACGCCGTCGATCTCGTAGCTCCGGGCGAGGATCAGGACGTCGTCGACGACGCCACTGAACCCGGGCATCCAGCCGAGGAAGCCCTCGGGGATCTCGGCCTGCTGGCCGGGCACGTCGGCGGTGATCACCTGCGACCACCGCGCCGCGGCGCTGTCGAACGCGGTGCGGTACTCGGGGGCGAGACCGTCGTCGAACAGCAACGTGATCTGGAAGCCACCCGGAGCCGCAGCGACTGCCGTCAGCGTGGTCTGCGAGGTCACGGGCGCCGACGTCGCGTCCGCCACCTCGAGCGTGAACGTGCGGGCGCCCGCGTCGGGCACCGAGACGAGCACCAGATCACTGTTGCCACAGGGGTCGATCGAGCGGTCGAACGTGCCGTCACCATCGGTGTCGACACGACAGCGCAGGACATCGCCGTTCGGGTCCCCGATGGACCACGACAGGGTGCCCACGATCGGAGCGGCCTGCCGCTTCGCCGCCACCGAGAGCCGGTTGACGACCGGTGGCCCGGGAACCGAGGTGATCGTCGTGGTCGGCGCCGCCGGCGTGGGTGCGGTGCACGCCACCGCGACACCGCAGACCGCAGCCAGGACGACTGCGCCGATCACTCGGTTGCCCCGCACGGTTCGCACGACCGCCGCTCCTCACTCGCCCCGCCGCCGCCGACCGGCGACCACCCACATGGTAGCGACCGCTCTCGGAGGAGGTCCGGTGCCGAGGATCAGCCGAGTGCCTGGCGCAGGACCGCCGCCTCGGGGTTCCGCAGCCCGGCCGCGAAGTGCCGCAGCACCGTCGACGCGTCGGTGGCGCCGTTCAGCGCCTCGAGCATCGCCGCCGCGGCGGCCTCGGCCTCGCTCATCACCGGCGAGTACAGGAACGTCCGGCCGCTGAGTTCCCGCACCACCCGACCCTTGCCGTGCAGGCGGTTGAGCACCGTCATCACGGTCGTGTACGCGAGGTCACTGTCGATCTCCTCGAGCACGTCACGGGTCGAGCACGGCGCGTCCGAACTCCAGAGCACGTGCATGACGGCGGCCTCCAGACCGCCGATGGGGCGTCGCGTCATGAGCACCCTCTCCTTCCTCTCCGGGGCTGACACTACCTGCACCGCGCGCGTCCGGAGTTCATGGTCGGGCGGTCGGTAACGTGTCGTCGTGCACGACGACCGCGCCATCACCGCCGAACGACTCTTCCGCGTCGCCAGCCAACGCATCGACCCCGTCCTCACCGGCGACGCCGTCCCGCTCACGGTGACCCGATGGGAGGTGTCGGGTGAACCGGTGCCCGTCGCCGATGCCGTCGCGGCCGACTTCGAACCGTTCGCGATCGGCGGCCGGTTCGGCCGACCGTGGGGCACCACCTGGTTCCGAATGACCGGAACCGTGCCCGAGGCGTGGTCGGGGCTCGATGTGGTCGCCGACATCGATCTGGGCTTCCGACGCTCGCCCGGCTTCCAGAGCGAGGGCCTGGCCTGGGTCGAGCGAGACGGCAGCTGGCAGCCGTGGCGCGGACTCCACCCCCTCAACCATCACCTGCCGATGGGCTTCCCGGTGGTCGGCGGCGAGCGCCTCGACGTGCTCGTCGAGGCGGCCTCCAACCCCGAGATCGGAACGCTCGGCGACCCCAACAGCGACCTCCTGACCGCCGGCGACCGTCCCGTCTACGCGCTCGCCCGCGCCCACCTCACGGTCCGCAACACCCAGGTGGTTGCGCTCCGGGCCGACATCCGGGCACTCGAGGGGCTCCGCCAGCAGCTCCCGACCGACGATCCCCGGCACCACGAGATCCTGCTCGCGCTGCGGCGGATGCTCGACGTCCTCGACCTCGAGGACGTCCCCGGTTCCGCCGCCGCGGGACGGGCCGAACTCGCAGCGGCCCTCGCGCTGCCCGCTGCGGCATCGGCACACCGCATCTCGGCGATCGGGCACGCCCACATCGACTCGGCGTGGCTGTGGCCGGTCCGCGAGACCCGACGGAAGTGCTCGCGCACGTTCTCGAACGCGCTGGCACTCATGGACGACGAGCCCGAATTCATGTTCGCCTGCTCACAGGCGCAGCAGTACGACTGGATGCGCACCGGCTACCCGACCATCTTCGAGGGCATCCGGCGCAAGGTCGCCGACGGCCAGTGGGTCCCGGTCGGCTCGATGTGGGTCGAGGCCGACACGAACCTGGCCGGCGGCGAGGCGCTGATCCGTCAGATCACCCACGGCCAGCGCTTCTTCGAGGACCACTTCGGTGTCACGTGCACCGAGGTGTGGCTCCCGGACGTGTTCGGGTACCCGGCGAGCCTCCCGCAGATCATGACGGTCTGCGGGATCGACCGATTCCTCACCCAGAAGCTCTCGTGGAACCGCACGAACCGGTTCCCGCACCACTCGTTCTGGTGGGAGGGCATCGACGGGTCCACCGTGTTCACCCACTTTCCGCCGGTGGAGACGTACAACTCCACGATGGAGGCCAACGAGCTCGCGCACGCGGTGCGCACCTTCACCGACAAGGGCCCCTCCACCCGGTCGCTGCTGCCGTTCGGCTGGGGCGACGGCGGCGGTGGACCGACCGCACAGATGATGGACCAGTACCACCGGGCCAGAGATCTCGACGGCTCGCCACGCCTCACGATCGAGGCACCCGAGGCGTTCTTCGACGCGGCGATCGCCGAGTACGCGGATGCCCCGCGATGGGTGGGTGAGCTCTACTTCGAGATGCACCGCGGCACCTTCACGTCGCAGGCCGGCACGAAGCTCGGCAACCGCCGTTGCGAGGAGCTCCTGCGCGAGGCCGAGGCTTGGCTGGTGGCCTCCGGGGAGACCGACCCGGCCACCGCCGAGCGGCTCGACGAGCTCTGGAAGCACGTGCTGTTGCTCCAGTTCCACGACATCCTGCCCGGGTCGTCCATCGGCTGGGTGCACCGCGAGGCGGTCGAGGACTACACCGCGATCCGAGCCGAGCTCCTCGAACTCATCGAGCGGACCGCCGCCCGGATCACGGGCGCACATGCCGGCTGGATCAACCCGACGCCGTTCGCCCACCACGGCGTGGTGAT
>CAJBIS010000219.1 GCA_903953195.1 uncultured Actinomycetes bacterium | reverse complement strand
CGATCTCGGCGGAGCCGCTCGTGGTTCCGGCTCACGAGCGCTGGGTCGAGTCGGGTCGGCGCTCGCGGTCGGCCGCGTCATCAGGATCTCGAGCGCGGCGGACAGCTCGATGGCGCGTTCGGTCGCATCCGGGCGCTCGGCGACGTCCGGGTGGGTGACGCGCATCAGGCGGCGGTAGGCGAGTCGGATGGTCGTCGGATCGGCGTCCTCGTCGACGCCGAGGACGACGCGCGCACGACCCGGGTCCACCGTGGCCCTCAGCCCGACGTGGCCTGCGTCGGGAGCCGGTCGACGAAGTCGACGACGGCCGCGGTGAACACATCGTTGCGGTCGCCGGCGACCATGTGCCCGGCGCCGGAGACGTCGACGAACTCGGCGTCGGGACAGAGCGCCAGGAACTCCCGTGCCGTCTCCTCGGACACCAGATCGGACTGGCGGCCCCGGACGAGCAGCGTGGGGATCCGGAGCCGGCTCGCGGCCTCCTCGAAGGTGTGTGCGGCCTTGCGGGCTCCGAGCGGGTGCGGACCACGGAACAGGTCCGGGTCCCAGTGCCACCGCCACCGGCCGTCGTCGCCGAGACGGAGGTTCTTCGCGAGGCCGCGCAGGTCGGTGGGGCGAGGGCGGTGCGGCTGGTAGTCGGCGATCGCGTCGGCGGCCTCGTCGAGGGTGCCGAATCCGTCGTCGATGCGGTCCAGCATGAACCCGACGATGCGGTCGACACCGGCCGGTTCCATGCGGGGCGTGATGTCGACGAGGACCAGCGCGCTGGCCGAACCGTGGGCGATCGACCCCTCGGCCATGAGTGCGGCCAGACCACCGAGCGACGCTCCGACCACCACGGGTGCGACGCCGTCCCGTTCGGTCAGCGTGGCGCAGACGTCGACGCAGTCGTCGGCGAACAGCACGTGCGCGTAGTCCCGGTCGGCGGGGCGCCCGGAGTCGCCGTGTCCCCGCTGGTCGTAGGCGACGACGCGTCGCCCGGACGCGGCGAGCGCGGCGCCGGTCCCACCCCAGGAGTGCCGTGTCTGTCCACCACCGTGGATGAGCACCACCGAGGGTGCGGCGCCGTCCGGCCAGACATCGGCGGCGAGCTGCAGGCCGGAGCGGGTGGTGAACGTCGTGCTGGTCGCGCCCCGTGAGGTCGGTGCGGTCACGGCGTCGTGTACCAGCCGCGCAGCGCGCCGACGAGCAGGTCGACGTCGGAGCACGCCATGAGTTCACGCGCCGAGTGCATCGACAGCATCGGCGCACCGATGTCGACCGTCTCGACGGCCAGTCCCGCCGCGGCGATCGGCCCGATGGTGGATCCGCACGGCAGGTCCCCACGGTGCGAGTACTGCTGCACGGGAACGCTCGCGGCATCGCAGGCGAGCGCGAATGCTGCGGCGCCCGGTGATGCCGTGGCGTAGCGGGCGTTCACGTTGGTCTTGATGACGACGCCGCCACCGGCGCGGATGTGGTGGTCGGGCTCGTGACGTTCCGGACGGTTCGGATGCGTGGCGTGCGCCATGTCGGCCGAGGCCAGCAGCGAGGACGACAGCGAGCGCAGGAAGTCGACGCGCGTGCCGCCGAGCGCCAGCTCGCGGCGTTCGAGGACCTGTGCCGTCCAGGTGCCGGCCGCTCCCGTCGAGGTCGTCGAGCCCACCTCTTCGTGGTCGTGG
>CAJBIS010000218.1 GCA_903953195.1 uncultured Actinomycetes bacterium | reverse complement strand
TCGCCCGAGAGCATCTCGGCCACGACGCCGAGGAACTGCGAGCACACGTACGGGTCGAACACGACGGTCAGGCGGCTGCTGGGCGCCTTCGTGGCGCCGAGCATCCCGACGCACCGTTCGACGGCGTCGGCGACCGCCCGGTCGACATCGAGGTCGTCGACGCCGCGGCCGACCGAGAACCCGAACCCGGTGGTGACGTCGTCGCCGTCACCGGCGAGCGCCCACGTGCCGACGTAGGCCGAGGTCTCGGCACCGGCGACACGGATCCCGGTCGTCGAGGCGATCGCGGAGGCCGATTCCGAGTCGGCGTAGTCGGCGGACTCGACGCCGAGCATCCGCGGGTCGGCAGCGAGCAGGTCGCGCTCCAACTGGATGGCCAGCTCGATCTTCCGTTCGGTCGGCACCCCGGCCAGCCGCTCGTCGAACAGCGCCAACTCCTGCACCGGAACACCGTCCGGCACGGCGAGTCCGGCGAACTCATCGGGCGTCCCGAACGACGCGTTGTCCCGCGCCTCGGCCACGCACTCGGCGATCGCGGTGTCGTCATCGAGCACGCCGACCCACGACAGCCCCTGACGACCGTCGCGAATGATGCGGACCCCGAGGCCGGCCGACTCCGGCGAGACGAAGTGCTCCACCTCGCCGGCGTACGCCCGGGCCTCGGTGTCCCGGCTCCAGGCGACGACCGCCTCGACTTGCTCTCCGGGCTCCGCCCGGTCGACGACCCGGTCGGCGAGTTCGAGCAGTTCGTCGGGGGTCACGCGCCACCTGTTCCGATCACCGATGCAGCCTGCCACACCCGATGCGGGACCGAATCCGTCACTCGTCGGCGCCACGATCCGACGATCAGCAGGTGAACAGTAGTAATCATGGGGGTCACCGCACCCACCCGCGGTACCGGCACACCCGCCGGCGTTCCCTCACGAAAGGTCCCACCATGAAGCGACTCCTCGGTCTCGCGTGTGCACTCACCCTCGTCGTCGGCGTCGCCGCCGGCTGCGGCGACAAGTCGGACAGCAGCTCGGGTGCCACCACGACGGCCGCCAGCGGCACGAGCGACAGCGGTGAGATGAACGAGAACTCCGAGGGTTCGAGCGAGAGCGCCGGGGGCACGAGCGACACGGGCAACGCCGCGGTCGACAAGTACTGCAACGACATCGCCGCGCTCGCCGACGAGATCGCCCAGGTGAAGGCCGACCCGACCAAGGGCGACCTGCAGGCACTCGGCCAGAAGAGCCAGGACATCGCCGGGCAGGCGACCGCACTCGCCGGCGAGGTCATGAAGGACCCGAGCCTCGGCTCCAAGATCCAGGAGTGCACGAAGCAGCTCGACGCCGCCAACAGCTGACCAGCTGACCTGCGTGGCACCCGTGCCCGCGTGATCACCAGCGCTCAGGACCCCCGCCCCGGCGGGGGTCCTGTCGCGTCCGGGCGCTGACGCTCGGACGGATCAGCCGGCGGTGCCGCCGATGGTCAGGCCGTGGGCCCGCAGCGTCGGGACCCCGTCGCCGACCGGCACACCCTGCCCGTCCTTGCCGCACGTCCCCGGTGATCCCATGGCGAAGTCGTTGCCGACGGCGTCGATGGCCGACAGCACGGCCGGGCCGTTGCCGATCAGATTGCCTTCGCGCAGCGGCTCGGTGATCCGGCCGTCCTCGATCAGATACGCCTCGGTCATGCCGAACACGAAGTCGCCGGTCGCCGTGTTGACCTGGCCGCCGCCGAGGTGCGAGATGTACACACCGGACGGCGTGTCCGCCACGATCTCGTCGGGCGTCGACGTCCCGCCGAGCAGGTAGGTGTTGGTCATCCGGACCATCGGCAGGTGCTGGTAGCTCTGGCGACGCCCGTTGCCACTCGATGCACGACCCTCGGCGCGGGCCCGCAACGCATCCCACATGTAGTCGACGAGCACGCCGTCCTGGATGAGGACGTTGCGCTGCGCCGGGCGACCTTCGTCGTCGATCGCGAAGCACCCCCACTCACCGCCCATCGTGCCGTCGTCGACGAGCGTGACGAGCGGGCTCGCCACCTGTTCGCCGACCCGCCCCGCGAACACCGAGGCCCCCTTGTTGACGAGGTCGGCCTCGAGACCGTGGCCGCACGCCTCGTGGAACATCACGCCGCCGCCGCCCGGTCCGATCACGACCGTCATCTCACCGGACGGCGCGGGGCGCGCCGCGAGCTTCGTGAGGGCCCGACCGGCGGCGCGGGCGGCGAGATCCGCCACGTCGTACTCGTCGAACAGTTCGAAACCGACGGTACGGCCCACGGACTCGCGACCGGTCTGCATGCCGGCGTCACCGGAGGCCACGCACGACACCGAGAACAACGTCTTCACCTGGTCGTCACCGGCGAGGACGCCGTCGCTGTTCGCCACGAGGATGCGGCGGGTGGAGTCCGCGTAGCGAGCTGAGACCTGCGTGATGGCGCCACCTGCGGCACGGGCAGACTCGTCGGCCTGCAGCAGGAGTTCGACCTTGCGTGCCTTGGCGACGTCGGCCGGCTGCACCAGCACGGCGTTCGGACTGGGGGCGACGACGCGGTCGAGATCGACGACGCGGGTGGTCCCGCTCCCCTCCCGAGATGCTGCGGCGGCGGCCTCGGCCGCGGCGAGCAGCCCGGCCTCGGTGAGGTCCGACGTGTGGGCGAAGCCCGTCGAGTCACCGACGACGACACGGATGCCGGCACCGCGGTCGCGACCCGAGGTCAACTCCTCGACCTTGCCGTCATCGAGCAGCGCGGACGACGACCGCTTGTCCTCGACGAAGACCTCGGCGAAATCGGCGCCGCGGGACATTCCGGCGCTCAGCACCCGCTCGATGGTCGCCTCGTCGATCACACGTGCTCCTGTTCCCGGGGCCGGGTCACGCCGGCCGGTGGTCGTTCGCGTCGGCCCGTTGGGTCGGGACGTGCGGAGGTCTTATGGTATCGCCCGTGCCGCTCCACACTGGCCTGTCCGCCGTCGTCGAACTGACCGTCACCGAGGACGACACCGCACTCGCGCTGCGATCCGGGGACGTACCGGTGCTCGCCACCCCTCGGATCCTGGCGCTCGTCGAGGAGGCGTCGGTCCTGGCGCTCGAGGGCCAGCTCGACGAGGGGACGAGCACGGTCGGGATGCGGGTCCAGCTCGAGCACATCGCGCCGACGGCCGTCGGCGGGGTGGTCACGGCCGAGTCGACGCTCGAGAAGGTCGAGGGTCGCCGACTCGTGTTCCATGTCTCGGCTCGCGACGAACGGGGCCTGGTCGCCGCCGGAAAGGTGACCCGTGTCGTCGTCGACGTCGAGCGCTTCCTCGACAAGGCCCGCTGAGGCGATCCCGCGGTCGCCACACGACCGCCATGGATCCCGCGGTCGCCACACGACCGCCATGGATCCCGCGGTCGCCACACGACCGCCATGGATAGGGTGACCGGCGAGACATGAACGATCACGCTCCCCGAGCAGGCGACGGACGCCCCGACGACGGGCCGGCCCCGGAGGACGCGGACGAGGCCGAACGCGCCGAGGCGCTCGCCGAGATCGACGCCGAGTCACTCCCCCGGTTCCTGCCCCGCAACGACTGGCGCCGGATCGCGCTGCGGCTGGCGATCTCGGTCGCCTTCCTGGCGGTGTTGTTCTGGCGTCTGCCGGATGTGTCGGTCGGGGACATCGTCCCGGTGTTCACGTCGGCGGCGGTCGGCTGGATCGTGGTCGCGGTGCTGGTGCACGTCGCGGCGTACCTGCTGCAGACGCTGCGCTGGGCGCAGGTGTCGGATTCTCTGGGAATCCATCTGCCCTTCCGGCGACTGTTCGGGCACCTGCTCGCCGGCGAGTTCGTGTCGAACGCGCTGCCGACGTCGTTCGGTGGTGACGTCCTGCGTGTCATGCGTCAGGGCCGTGACGTCGGGGACTTCGCGGACTCGTTCGCGGCGACGAGCCTGGAGCGGCTCACCGGATGGTTCGTGCTGCCCGTGCTCTCCGCGATCGGTCTGCTGGCGGGCACCGGGTTGATGAGCCTGGGTACGGCGACCGCCGTCGCCGTCGTGGTCGATGTGGTCACCCTCGTCGCGCTGGGTGGGCTGCTGTGGGTCGCAGGCCACCCTCGTGGCGCCGGCCGGCTGGTGAACCGCGCCGGCTGGCAGCGCTACCTCGGCGCGGTGCACCTGGGGATCGTGGCGGTT
>CAJBIS010000217.1 GCA_903953195.1 uncultured Actinomycetes bacterium | reverse complement strand
GGCTCCGACGATCCGAGCGACTCGGGTCCCGACGACGCCGGACCACTCGGGGACGGCCGGGGTGCCTCGGGCGACTGGGTGGTCGAACTCTCGTCGGCGCTGCCGGGCCGGTGCCTGGCGCTGGCGCTGCCGGTCGTGGCCGTCGCGCTCGTCGGGTTCCGTGTGGCGGCGGCGGGGCTGACGCGGACGTCCGAGGATCCGCTGTCACCGGTCGTGTTGGCCGCAGCGACCGTGATCGGAGCGTGCGTGCTCGGCTGGCGGGCCTGGACGCAGCGAGCCCGCCTGGACGCCTCGGGACTGCACGTGCGGAACCTCACCGTGAGCTTCGATCTGGCGTGGGACCAGATCGAGCGGCTGCAGGTGGAACGTCGGCTCGGTCTGCAGGTCGTCGAGATCCGGATGCTCCACCTCCGTCGACGTCATCGACTCGGCGCGGCCACCCGGATCGAGGGACCGACGGCCGACGCGGTGCTGATCGCGCTCGGCACACATCCGAACGCAGGTCGGCTGCTCGACGACACGTCCGGCGACCCCGGCGATGACGTCACCGACGGTCGGCCGGGCGCACCGTAGGATCGGCGGCGGCATGGGCAGCGCGCAGCGATCGGACGGAGCGGCGCCGCCGCCCACGGGCTGGCGGATCTGGGTGCTCGGAGCCCGACCCCGGACGCTCCCTGCAGCCGTGGCCCCGGTCCTCGTGGGCACCGCGGCCGCAGCCGGCTCAACGGCGGCCGCCTCGCCGTCGGCCGCCGTTGCGCTGCGGGGAATCACGCCCTGGATCTTCCTGTGTGCGCTCGGCGTCGCGGTGTTCGTGCAGGTGGCCACGAACTACGCCAACGACTACTCGGACGGGAAACGCGGCACCGACGATCCCGGCTCGAGGGTCGGCCCACCTCGACTGGTCGGTAACGGACTCGCCACGCCCTCGCAGGTGAAGCGGGCGGTCATCGTCGCCTTCGCGCTCACCGCGTTGTGTGGGCTGCCACTGGTGATCCTCGTGCAGCCGTGGCTCGTCCTGGTGGGCGTGGCGTCGATGGCCGCGGGCTGGTTCTACACCGGGGGTCCCAGCCCCTACGGGTACGCCGGGTTCGGCGAGGTCTTCGTGTTCGTCTTCTTCGGACTCGTCGCCACCGTGGGCTCGTTCTACGTGCAGACCGAGACCGTCACCTGGTTGCCCGTCGTGGCTGGCGCGGCGATGGGAGCGCTGGCGACTGCACTGCTGGTCGTCAACAACCTGCGTGACATCCCGGGCGACACGGCATCCGGAAAGCGCACGCTCGCGGTGCGCCTCGGCGACCAGCGCACCCGCTGGCTGTACCTGGCGCTCATGGTCGCCCCGTTCGTGCTGCTGCCCGTGATCGCCGGTGCCGGTGGCCGGCCACTCGCCGCACTCGGGTTCGTCGGGGTCGTCCTGGCTCGCCAACCGGTCGTTGCGGTCCTGAGTGGCGCCCGCGGGCGCGACCTGATCGCGGTGCTCGCGGGCACCGGTCGCGTCCAGTTGGTCACCGGCATGCTGATCGCCGTCGGGCTCTTCCTGAGCGCCTGAGCCGCGGACGACCACCCCCGACCTGCGTCCGTTCAGCGACCGGGACGCGTGGACCGTTCGGCTCAGGTGGGGTCGAGATGCGATCGGATGAGTGCGATCGCGGCGTCGGGTTGCTCCAGGTGTGCGGCGTGACCGGCGCCGGCGATCCGCTCGCTGCGGGCCGGCCCCGGCACCGTGTCGGCGAGACGGTCGGCGAGTGCGGCGAATCGCACGTCGTCGCCGCCGGCGAGCGCGAGCAGTGGGATGGTCGCCAGCCGTTCGTCCGCGGCCAGGCGGTCCCAGAGCGGTTCCATCGAGCCGGTCCCGGCGTGGCGGAGCGATCCGGCCAGACCGGCGGCGGTGTTCCGGCCACGTTCGCGGTCGAAGCGGGCCCAGTCAGGCAGCGCGGCGAACATCGGGAGCGCCAACCACTCGGTGAGGAACGCGTCGACACCGATGCGGTCGATGCGATCGGCGAGCTCATGATCCCGCGCCCGCCGCTCGCTGCGCTCGGCCTCGCCGTCGATGCCCGCGGTCGCGCCGATGGTCACGATCCGTCGGATTCGTTCCGGATGTGCCGCCCACAGGTGCAGCGCGACGCGGCCTCCCATCGAGTACCCGATGACGTCGACGCGTGTGTCGACGGGCGTGTCGGTGCGGAGGGCGTCGATCGCTGCGGTGACGAGCTCAGCAGCGCCCCACAGGTCGGCGTCGGCATCGCTGGCGGCGGCACCATGACCGGGCAGATCGGGTGTGAGGACGGTGCGGTCGGTCGCGAGATCCCGGGCGAGGGGCCCGAGGCATGCGCCGGTCTGCGTGAACCCGTGCAGCAGCACCACCGGGGTCCGCGGCGAGGCCGTCGGCGCGCGGCCGCGGCCCGGCTCGGTCGCGTCGGCTGTGTCGGAACCCACGGCTCCACCGTAGGCTTGCGGCGCCCATGGACGACTCACCCGCTGCGCCCGCTCCGGGCGGCCACGATCCGGACGCGTCGGAGGCTGCCGGTGTCGACGTGAACGTGGCGGTGACCTTCTGCGCCACGCTCGTCGACGAGTGGGTCCGGCGCGGTCTGCGGCATGCGGTCGTCGCACCCGGATCCCGGTCGACGCCGATGGCGACCGCGCTGGCCGGCGACGAGCGGGTGGCCGTCCACGTGGTGCTCGATGAACGTGCCGCGGCGTTCACCGCACTCGGAGTCGGCGCCGCGACCGGCGTGCCCGCGGTGCTGCTGTGCACGAGCGGCACCGCCGCGGCCGAATTCCACGCGGCGGTGGTCGAGGCCCATCAGGCCGCGGTGCCGATGCTCGTGATCACCGCGGACCGTCCCCCGGAGCTGCAGGGGGTCTGGGCCCCCCAGACCATCGATCAGCGGGAGCTGTTCGGTGGGGCGCCCCGGTGGTACTGCGAGCCGGGTCCGCCCACGACCGACGGTGCCCCGTGGTGGCGGGACCTGGCGGACGACGCGTTCGACCGCGCGCTCGGGGTCACGCCCGGACCGGTGCACCTCAACCTCGCGTTCCGTGAGCCGCTGTCGGGGCCGGTGGG
The DNA here is from genome assembly GCA_903953195.1 of uncultured Actinomycetes bacterium. GTDB lineage: Bacteria > Actinomycetota > Acidimicrobiia > Acidimicrobiales > Microtrichaceae > SXMI01. Next base: position 5,824 of record CAJBIS010000217.1, on the reverse strand, counting down.
TGACCTGCCACCGGTCGGCGAGCGCGCCGGTGCGACCGTCACTCCGGGCGCGCCGTGGGGCGTGCCCGACGAGGAACTGGCCCGACTCGCCTCGGCCTGCGCCGGTCGACGTGGTGTGATCGTCGCCGGTGCCCGCGCCACGGTCGATGGCGCCGACGTCGACGCCCTCCTGGGCCTCGCCGACGCACTCGGGTGGCCGGTCCTGTGTGACGCCCCCTCGGGTTGTCGGGTCCCACGGCCCGGTGTCGTGTCGAGTTTCGATCCGCTCCTGCGCGACCCGGTGGTCGCCGACGCGCTCCGTCCGGACGTGGCGCTCCGCGTCGGTGGGCTGCTCTCGTCGAAGGTGCTGCAGCAGTGGCTCACCGCGTCGGGAGCGGTCCAGGTGGGCGTGGACCGAGCGGATCGCGTGCCCGACCCCGACCGCGTGCTGGCCCGGACGATCCCGGCCGACCCGGCGACGGTCTGCCGTCAACTGCTCGCCGTCGGTCCGGCCCCCGCGCCCTCGGACTGGCGGGCGCGCTGGGAGGCACTCGAGGTCGCCGGCCGCACGGGGATCGACGTGTCGCTCGCCGGCCGGGCCGAGGTGAGCGAGCCGGCGGTCGCCATCGACACGCTCGCCGCACTCCCGGACGGTTCCTCGCTGGTGGTGTCGTCGTCGATGCCGGTGCGGGACGTCGAGTGGTACTCGCCGCCGCGTTCCGGCGTGCGTGTCCTCGCCAACCGGGGAGCGAATGGCATCGACGGCGTCGTGTCGACCGCCCTCGGTGTCGCCCTGGCGACCGGTCCGACGGCGGTGCTCGTCGGCGACCTGGCGTTCCTGCACGACAGCACGGCGCTGATCTCGCTGCGCGACCGGGACGTCGACCTGGTGATCGTCGTCGTCGACAACGACGGCGGCGGGATCTTCTCGTTCCTGCCGCAACGCGACCACTTGCCCGACGCCACCTTCGAGCAGCTGTTCGGCACCCCCCACGGGACCGATCTGGTGGCGCTCGCCGCCGCGCACGGACTGGATGCGGAGCGGGTGGCGAGCCGCACCGGTGTGCAGGCGGCGATCGCCGGTGCGCTCACGCGTGGGGGTGTGCGCGTCGTCGTCGCCGAATCCGATCGCGCCGTCAACGTCGAGGTCCACCGGGAGATCAACGAGTCGGTGGCGCGGGCGGCGGGCGCGGTGCTCGACGTCACCTCACGCGGGCCCGGCGCGGGGGAGAACGCGGCGTCGGACGAGCCCCCGCCGCGGCCGCTGGGGTAACTTCGCAGGAGAGCGACCCCTCCCGGCGGAGCAGATGGACGACGCGGACACCCCAGCAGGCGAGCACTCGGGCGACCTCCGACCGCCCGCGTTCGACCACACCGTCGAGCGCGCCGAGGAGGTCGACGAGGGCATCACCGAACCACCCGTGCCCCGACAGGTCGGTGTCGTCGCCGTCGCCGGCGACCGCGAGCTCGGCTGGGCGGAGTTCGGACACCCGGATGGCGACCCGGTTCTGTGGTTCCACGGCACCCCCGGCACCCGGTGCCAGATCCCACCGCTGGTCGACGAGGTGGCGCTGCACCACGGATTCAGGGTGATCACCATCGAGCGACCCGGCACCGGCCGGTCGACCGATCACCGCTACCACCGTGTCGTCGACTTCGCCGGCGACGTCGAGGACGCGGTCGACGGCCTCGGCCTCGAGCGCTTCGCGGTCGTCGGACTCTCGGGCGGGGGCCCGTACACGCTCGCCGTGGCGCACCGGATGCCCGACCGGGTCGTGGCCGCGTCGCTGCTCGGCGGCATGGGGCCGACCCGCGGACCTGATGCGGTCCTGTCGTACACCCGTCTCCTCCGCTTCGCCGCGCCGGTGCTCGAGTCGGCGCGCGGGCCGCTCGGCGGCCTGCTCGACCGGATCGTCTCGGTGGCGGAGCCGCTCGCCGACCCGGTGTTCAGCATGTATGTGACGCTGCTCGGCTTCGCCGATCGTCCGGTGCTGCGCGACCCGCGCTTCAAGGCGATGTTCCTGCACGACCTGCTCACCTCCGGCAACCTGCGGGCACCGGCGCACGATCTGGCCCTCTTCGCCCGCCACTGGGGCTTCGCACTCGACGAGGTGCAGCCGCCCGTCATCGTGTGGCAGGGGCTCGCCGACACGATCGTCCCGCCGAGTCACGGCCACCATCAGGCCGCACGGCTGCCTCGGGGTGAACTGCACGTCCGTCAGGGCGAGGGACACTTCGCCGGGTTCGCCGACGTGGAGTCGGTGCTGGCTCGCCTGCGCGAGGTGTGGGCCCAGGAGACGGCTCCGCCCGTGGGCTCCGGCCGCGGCGTCTGATCGACCGCTCGCCGTCAGGTGCGTGACAGGGCGCTCAGCACGGCCTGAGCCTTCGCCCGGGTCTCGTCGAGCTCCGACTGCGGGTCCGAGTCGCTCACCACGCCCACGCCGGCGAACACCCGTGCGGTCCGGCCATCGAGCTCCGCGCTACGGATCCCGACGGCGAACTCGCCGTTGCCCCGGGCGTCCACCCAGCCGACCGGACCGGCGTACCGGCCACGTTCGGCGTCCTCGAGTTCTCGCTGCACCCGCAGCGCCGCGTCGCGCGGCCATCCGCCGACCGCCGGGGTCGGGTGGAGCGCGGCGACGAGTTCGAGCACCGACGGCGTGGGATGCGACAGGCGTCCCTCGACGAGCGTGGCCAGGTGCTGCACCGGACCGGCGGGCACGACGTTCGGCTCGGGCTCCGCATCCAGGTACGAACACCACGGCAGCACCGTCTCGTGGACCATGTCGATCGTGATCTGGTGCTCGATCCGGTTCTTCGCCGAAGCGGCCAGTTCGGCGGCCGCCCGCTGATCCCGGGTGGCGTCGCCGCTGCGGGGAGCGGTCCCGGCCATCGGTTGTGCCCGCACCACGTCGCCGACGCGCGACACGAGCAACTCGGGTGACGCGGCGACGAAGCCGTCGACGCAACAGCAGTAGGCGTGTGGCGCGCCGTCACGGAGGCGCAGGAACACCGTCGCCGGGTCGAACACCTCGTCCGCCGTGACCAGTAGTTCGCGGGCCAGCACCACCTTGGTGAGTTCGCCACCGATGATGCGCTTGGTGGCTGCAGCGACGGCATCGCACCAGTCCTCGACGGCCCGCAGCGACGCGACCTCGACGGAACGTGGCGCCGCGGGCACGGTGAGCTCGTCGGCCGGCGCGGCCCCGAGGTCCGTGCGCCAGCGAGTGCCGTCGGGGGACACGCCGTGCACGACGGCGGGGACCACGAGCGACGCCGGTGCCGTCCGGTCGTAGGGGAGCGCGCCGAACGCCACCGGACCCGTGCCCGGCTGATCCACCGGGTCGTCGCCGACCATCGAGGCGAGCGCCTCGGCGACGATGCCCACATGGTCGACCCACGGCGCGGGGAGCTCGATCCGGGCCGCGATCCCGGTGCCCCACAACTGTCGCGACGGCGATGTGAACGCCGTGAGCTGATCGCCGGGCCGGGGCACGGCACCGGGTCGGTCGAATGTGGTGCTCGACCGCTCGGGCACGGCCGCGCTCACGACTCCCGGATCCGGGTCGCGGTGATCATCTGCGCGATGCCGCCGGACAGCAGCGTGCGGTCGACGTCGATGAATCCGGCCCGCTCGATCATCGCCCGCAGTTCGGTCCACTCGGGCAGGTACGCCACCGATCGGGGCAGGTACCGGTACGCACTGCCGTCGGACAGCAGCCCGCCGATGAGCGGGACGACCCGGCCGAAGTAGATCGAGTGGCCGGTGCGCATGATCGGGTTGGGCGGTTCGGCGACCTCGACGACCGACAGGCGGCCGCCCGGCTGCAGCACCCGTGCCAGCTCGTCGAATGTGCCCTGCAGATCGGTGAAGTTCCGCAGCGCGAACCCGCAGGTCGCGCCGGCGACGCCGCCTGTCCGGAGCGGCAGCGCCGAGCCGTCGCTCTGGATCCGGGGGAACGGCTCGGGTGCGTTGGCGAGCATCCCGTACGACAGATCGGCCCCGATCGGGACGAGATGCCGTGCCTGGAGATCCCGGGCCAGATCCCCGGTGCCGCACGCCAGGTCGACCACGAGCGATCCCGGGGTCAGCCCGAGCGCCGCCACCGCACGACGCCGCCAGCCGACGTCCATGCGGAACGTCATGATGCGGTTCACCAGGTCGTACCGGGGCGCGATGACGTCGAACATCGCCTGCACCGAACGGGTCTTCGCCTCGCCCGTCGGGAGCGGCTCGTCGGGCTGCGGGATCAGCGCACGGAGGTCGGAGGCCACGCCGTCAGACTACGACGCGGCGTGCGCCACGGACGTCACGCCGGGCCGAGCAGTCCTCGTGCCACCAGCTCGGCTCGAGCGGCCTCCGGGGTCGTGAAGGTGAATGCGTCCCAACCGGCCGCCAGCGCGCCGTCGACGTTGTCGGCGTTGTCGTCGAGGAACACGGCGTCCGACGCGGTGAACCCGAAACGTCGTTCGCACTCCCGGTAGATCCCGGGCTCGGGTTTGCAGACGCCGACGTCGCCGGAGATCAGGATCCCGTCGAACCGTTCGAGCAGCGGATAGTGCTGCTCGATGCCCTCGAAGCAGAGCGCCGACCAGTTCGACAGGCCGAAGCGCGGCACACCCCGCTCCGCGAGCTCGTCGAGGATCGCCTCGGTTCCGGCGATCACCTCGCCGAGGCTGTGACGGAAGTGCTCGAGGTACCCGTCGAGCACCCAGCCGTGCCCGGGGGACCGGGCCTCGATGTGGGCACGGATCTCATCCGGATGACTTCCGGAGTCGAGATGCAGGTTCGCCTCGAGGTCGAAGACCTCGTCCGCGATCCGCTCGACCTCGTCCGGGTCGTCGACGAATCGGCGGATGGCGTCGCGCCGGTCCCACGGGATGACGACATTGCCCAGGTCGAACACCACGACCGTCGAGGACGATGAAGCAGCAGCGACGGGCGACACGTGGTCGCTCACGCCTCGGTGGCCTGCGCCTTGGCCCAGCGGTAGTCCGCCTTCCCCGACGGGGAGCGCTGGATGTGGTCCCGGTAGACGAAGGCCTTGGGCAGCTTGTAGCGGGCGATGTGCCGCTCCGCCTCCTCGAGCAGATCGGCGTCGTTGGCCGACGTGCCCGGCTGCAGCTGCACGACCGCCACGACCTCGTTGCCCCAGCGCTCCGACGGCCGACCGGTCACCAGGCAGTCGACGACCGAGGGGTGCTGCAGCAGCGCCTGTTCGACCTCCTCGGCGAAGATCTTCTCGCCGCCCGAGTTGATGGTCACCGAGTCCCGGCCCAATAGGTCGAGGGTGCCGGCCTCGGTGAGTCGGGCACGGTCGCCGGGCACCGAGTACCGCACGCCGTCGACCGTCGGGAAGGTCCGCGCCGTCTTCTCGGCGTCGCCGAGGTAGCCGAGTGGTACACGACCGGCCTGGGCCAGCCAGCCGGTGCCCTCGTGGCCCGGCTCGAGCGTGTGGCTGAGGTCCTCGGCCAGGATCTCCATGCCCGGCCCGGGCGTGAAGTCGCCGGTCGTGACGTCCTGTCCGGCGGCGGTCAGCTGACTGCCCTGCTGTCCGGTCTCCGAGGCGCCGAGGCCGTCGAGCAGCATGATCGAGGGGAGCGAGTCGAGCATTCGCCGCTTCACCCCCTGCGACAGCGCCGCACCACCCGAGACGATCGCCAGCAGCGACGACAGGTCACGCTCCGACGACTCCACACCGTCCATGAGCGGTCGACCGAACGCGTCGCCGACGATCAACAACACGTTGACGGTCTCGGACTCGATCACGCCGAGCGTGTCGTCCACGTCGAAGCGTTCGGTCACGTTGCCGAGCACGATCGTGTTGGCGTTCGTGAAGGCGTT
>CAJBIS010000216.1 GCA_903953195.1 uncultured Actinomycetes bacterium | reverse complement strand
GTCTGGGGGAGCGGGCCCTCGGAGGCGTCCACGAGCAGGACGACGCCGTCGACCATCGTGAGTGCCCGTTCGACCTCGCCGCCGAAGTCGGCGTGGCCGGGCGTGTCGACGATGTTGATCTTCACCTCATCGCGGCCCTCGCCGGTCCAGCGCACCGCGGTGTTCTTGGCGAGGATCGTGATGCCCTTCTCGCGTTCGAGGTCGAGCGAGTCCATGACCCGATCGACGGCCTCGGCGCCGTCGCGGAACGCGCCGGACTGCTGGAGCATGGCGTCGACCAGCGTGGTCTTGCCGTGGTCGACGTGGGCGATGATCGCCACATTGCGGAGATTGGGGACCGGGACGCGGTCGGACATGGGAACTCGCTCGGGGTAGGTGTGGGGGGTGATTCTGGAGTGATGGTGACCTGTCGCGGTCGCTGGTCTCAGCGTCGCGATTCGAGTCGACGGCGGATGGTGTCCCGCCGTCGCTGCAGTTCACGGTAGGTCAGCGTGTCGCCCGAGTCATCAACCACGCCCAGTCCGGCCTTGATCGCCTCGGGATCCACCCGGAAATCCGTGGTGCTGACGCCCAGATCCTCAGCGAAACGGGCGCCGTGTGTCGCGACGAGCGAGGTCGACAGCGTCGAGATCTCACCGACGAGATCGAGGTCGGGGGCGAGCGTGGCGATCGCCCCGTCGAGGAACACGAGGTTCTTCACGTACAGCATCAGGATCTTCGGGAGCCGCGCTCCCATGCCGAGCAGCTCCTTGATGATGCGTTGGATCTCGCCGACGAGCTGCTCCTGGTCCATGGTCGTCGGGTCGACCGGCGCCTGGTCGAGGCCGAGCGTCCGGATGACGTCGTCGATGTCGGTGTCCGCGGGCAGCGCGCCCAGGTCACGGAACGCAGTGATCTGTCCGGGGATGTCGCCCATCGCGCCGCAGAGCATGAGCCGCAGGAACGCGCTCCGCTGTAGCGGCGTCATGCGCGCCGTGATCCCGAAGTCGAGCAGTGCGATGCGGCCGTCGTCGAGGACGAACAGGTTGCCGCCGTGCAGGTCACCGTGGAAGATCCCGTGGACGATGCAGCCCTCGGTGAAACCGGACATCCCCGTCCGCACCACCTGCACGGTGTCGATGCCGGCCGACTGCATCGACTCGAGGTCCTCGAACCCGAATCCGTGCAGGCGCTCCATCACCAGGATGCGGCGCGTCACCAGTTCCGGATGCGGTCGGGCGATCACGAACCCTCGCTGGCCGAGCTGCGCGAACACCTCGGCCACGTCGAGCATGTTCTCGGCCTCGAGGCGGAAGTCGAGCTCCTCGGTGATGGTCTCGGCGAAGAGCTCCACGAGCGCGGGTGGATTGGCGAGCGCCGCCACCGGGATGCGGCCGATGAGGAACGGTGCGATCCACGACATGACCCGCAGGTCCTCCTCGACCTGCTGGCGGATGGTGGGTCGCTGCACCTTGACGACCACCTGCTCACCCGTGCGCAGCGTCGCCGCGTGCACCTGAGCGATCGACGCCGCGGCGATCGGGGTGCGGTCGAACGACGAGAACACCGCGTCGATCGGGCGTCCGAGGTCGGCCTCGACGACCTCGCGGACAGTGGACCACGGCTCGGCGCGGACCTGGTCCCGGCACTTGCGGAACTCGGCGACGAGTTCGGGTGGGAACAGCCCCTCACCCGACGAGATGATCTGTCCGAGCTTGATGTACGTCGGTCCCAGCCGCTCGGCGGCGATGCGCAGTCGCCGGGAGAGACCGGCGGTGGAGCGGGCTCCGCCGGCGCGCCGGTCGCGGAGCGCCCAGCCGCCGAGCGCCATGCCCAGATGAGCGCTGACCGTCGCCAGCCGCCGCAGCGGCGGGATCCGGCGGCGGCTCGTGAGTTCCGGCACCTGCCGTCGCACGGTGGAGCGGATCACATCGATGCCCGATGTCCACTCGAGTGCATCCGGATCGATCGTCCACGGTCCCTCGTCCGTGAAGGTGTAGCGCTCGAGTTCGTCGCTCTGCGTGCTGCTCATGGCGACAGTCAACCCCGCTCGCCGAGCGAATCGAGTGCAGTGCGCAGCCGGTCGGCGAGTTCGGGTCGACAGATCAGCAGGTCGGGGAGTTCGACGTCGAGGTCGTTGTAGCGGAGCGGGGATCCGTCGAGTCGCGAGCACCACAGCCCGGCCGCTCCGGCCACGGCCACCGGAGCGCAGTTGTCCCACTGCTTCTGGCCGCCGGCGTGGAGGTACGCGTCGGCTCGGCCGAGGACCACGGCCATGGCCTTGACGCCGGCGGAACCCATCGGGACCGGTTCGGCGCCGAGCAGTTCGGCGACCTGCTGCGTCACGGCGGGCGGTCGGGTCCTGCTGACCGCGAACCGCACCGGTGCCGCATCGCCTGACGCGGCCGGTGGTGCGGGCGGGTGCTCGGTGCTAAGGACGAGTCCCTCCGAGGGGATGGCCACCGCTCCGGCGGTCGGAACCCGGTCCTCGACGAGCGCGACGTGCACCGCCCAGTCGGCACGTCCCTCGCTGTACT
>CAJBIS010000215.1 GCA_903953195.1 uncultured Actinomycetes bacterium | reverse complement strand
GGCTGGTCGCGGGCCAGCACGTCGACCTGCTGTACCCGGGAACCGCCGGCGAGGCCATCGGGCTGGCGGCGTCAGGCGGTTCATCAACGGCAGAGCTACGAACGCCGGCCGACGCGCCGCTGGGTCCGGGAGTCCGGCAGGTGCTGGCGACGTCGGGGACCTACATCGGTGCGGTGACCCGCCGGTACGCCTCGACCATTGGGACGACGGTGTGGCTGAGCCGGGATCTCGACCTCGGCGTGCTCGGCGAGGGGTCGTGGCCGACACCGACCCGAGTGCCCGGCCAGTCGATCGCGCTCACATGGTCCGGCGTGGCCGGCCAGTCGTTCCGGATCCGCACGCTCGACCCGCCGGGCGTGAAACCGTCGATCACCGTGACGTCGCCGGACGGCACGGGCATGAGCGGCGCGCCCGACCCGGCGTCCGCGTCATCCAGCGATCCGTGGACCGTCTTCACGCCCACGCAGACCGGGGCCCACGGGATCCTGGTGACGCCGAGAATGCCCGGCGACAACGGTCTGATCACGGTCGAGCTCGACGCCCTGCCCTGACGCCGGCTCGCTGCCCGATCGCCCTGCCGATGGCGACTCCGAGCCTTCAGCCGTCGATCGAGCGAGCTGCCGACGCGAGCTCGATCAGGACCTCGTCCGCGGAGCCGGGGCGGCGCAGCAGGTAGCCCTGGATGAGCGTGCAGCCGAGCTCTCGGACGGCGTCGAGTTCGGCCGTTGTCTCCACGCCCTCGACGACCAGTTCGAGCTCGGCGGCGGTGACGAGATCGACCGCCGCTCGGAGGACGTCGTGGGCGCGACGGCCGCCGCCGTCGAGTGCTGCGACGAAGGCACGGTCGAGCTTGACGATGTCCACCGGGAGCTCACCCAGGCGAACGAGCGACGAGTAGCCGGTCCCGAAGTCGTCCATCGCGAGGCGGACACCCATGTGGCGCAGCTCAGCGATGACGTCGGCGATCTCCTCGACGTCGATCAGGTCGCCTTCGTTCACCTCGAGGACGAGCGCGTCGGCCGGGACGTTCCACCGCGTGAGTTCGGTGTGCAGGCGAGCGGGGAACTCGCGGTCGCGGAACTGCACGCGCGCGATGTTCAACCAGAGCGTCACGTCATGGAGGTCAGTGCGGTGGGCACTGAGCGCCTGGAGTGATTGCGTGATGACCACCTGTCCGAGATCACCCATGAGGCCGGCGGCCTCCGCGATCGGCAGGAACTCGCCCGGCGACACCAGTCGACCGTCGCGCTCCCAGCGGACGAGCGCCTCGACGCCGACGGCCCGACCGGCGTCGACGTCGATGACCGGCTGGAGGTGGACGACCAGACCTCCGTCGGTGAGCGCGTCGCGGAACGCCGCGTCGGTGGAGAGCAGCTCGGCGAGACCGGCTTCGAGCCCGGGCGTGAACGTGACGACACGGACCTCGGGGTCGCGCTTGGCGGCTCGGACCGCGACGTTGGCCTCACGGACGAGCTGCTCGGCGTCATCGGTCTCGACGTCGGCGACTGCAACGCCCAGACTGGCGGTCACGTAGACATCGTGCCCGTCGATCACGAACCGGTTCTTCAGGCTGGCGGCCATGTCCTCGGCCGTCGAGACGGCCACCGCAGCCGCGTCGGGCCCCGTGCAGGTGGCCAGAAACTCGTCACCGCCGAGTCGGGCGATGGTCACCGGCACACCGTCGACACTGGCGGTCAGTCGCCTGGCGATGGATCGGAGGAGTTCGTCGCCGCCGGCGTGTCCGAACGAGTCGTTGACGAGCTTGAAGCGGTCCAGGTCGCAGTAGATGACGGCGACGGGGTCGTCGTCGCCCGATCGTGCCGCGAGTGCCTCAGCGATGACACCGAGCGCCTGGTCGCGGTTCGGCATGCCGGTCAGGACATCGTGGGTGGCCCGGTAGTGCAGTTGTTCAGCCGCGAGTGCGCGGTCGATCACGAGTGCGATCAGATCGGCGCACCGTCTGGCCACGCGGTCGAGTCGGTCGCCGCCGGTCCAGTCGGGTCCCCCCGGACACAATTGGAGTGAGCCGAGTTCGACGTGGCCGCCACCGCTGACGGTCCAGGCTCCCGCTGGTCTGCTGACCGGCGAACCATCGGCATGATGGTGGTCGACCGGGCAGTCCCGTGAGTCGGTGCGCTGGACGACCGCCGCCAGCCCGTCGACCTCGAAACCGTCGGCGCGACGGAACCGGAGGCACCCACCGGTGAGCCGGTGCGCCAGATCGAGGACCGAGACGACCAGCGCATCGATCGGGTCATCACGGACGATGCCGGCGAGGATGTCGGCCTCGCCGCGTTCGAGTACCGACGCCCGGGCGAGCTCGACCCGGTCGGCGTCGATGCGAGCCTTGGAACGCCGGTAGGCGTTCCGGCTCCGGAGCGTCGTCACCAGTCCGAGCAGCAGGCCGCTGAGCGTGACGAGGAGCAGCAGCTTCATGCCGCGATCCTCATTGCTGGTGTTGCCCACGACAGCGGCGCGCCGCTCGGGGTCGAGCAGGGATTCGTAGGTACGGCTCAGGTCGACGGTTCGCCGCTCGAACGGCTCGATCGCACCCGAGACGGCAGCCGGATCGGGTGGTTCGGCGTCGAGCGTCGACTCGAACGCGTCGAGGGCGCTCAGGTACTCGGCCCCGACGAGATCCCGCGGGGTGGAACCGGCTGCGTTCGGTGTGTCGAGTTGCGAGTCGAGTTCGAGGCGCAGCTGTTCCGACGGTTCGAGCCCGCCCGAACCGTCGAGCCACCTGTCGACGGCGTCGTAGAGCACGATCGACCGGTTCTGCGTGATGATGACGCTCTCGGCGTCGGCATCGATCCGGGCGACGAGTTCGGCCTCGCGTTCACTGTCGCCCTTGGCATCTCTCGCGTGAACGACGAGTGCCGAGATTCCGGCCACGAGCAGCAGGCCCAGCAACACCTGAACCCAGTGGATTCCCCAACGCGGAGCCGGGTCATCATCGAGGACATCGCCAGTGTTCGTCGCGTCTGGACTGCTGCTCGACGACTTCCGCACCGTCACGCAATGTAGCAAACCGACCACGCACCACGTCCGGGTGACCGCTGGCCGGATGCGAGAGCGCTGGAAGCGCCCGCCTGAGCGGGGGGGGGTTCGCGTAGTGCGCTCGGAGGGACTCGAACCCCCCAACCTGTCACCCGATCGTGCAGCAGTCCCCCCCCCCGTTGGCTGAGTCTCCGTTTGGTTGGGTCCGTAGCG
>CAJBIS010000214.1 GCA_903953195.1 uncultured Actinomycetes bacterium | reverse complement strand
GCTGCTCGAGCACTTCTGGTGGGGCTCGATCTTCCTGGTGAACCTGCCGATCGTCACAGCCTCGCTCGTCCTCGGCTGGCGGCTGATCCCGCGGACCCGCGACCCCGAGGCCGGCCGGCTCGACCCGCTCGGCCTGGTGCTCTCCATCGCGGCGATCGTCCTGCTCGTGTTCACCGTCATCGAGGCGCCCCGGCACGGATGGGGGTCCGCCGAGACCGTCGGCGGGTTCGTCGTCTCGGCCGTGCTGCTCGCTGCGTTTATCGGCTGGGAGCTCCGCCGTACCGACCCGATGCTCGACGTGCGGGTGTTCAAGATCGCGCGCTTCTCCGCCGCGAGCGCTGCGGTGGCCATCGCGTTCTTCGGCCTGTTCGGGTTCATCTTCCTGATCACCCAGTACTTCCAGTTCGTCCGCGGCTACTCGACCCTGTCGGCCGGCGTGCACACGCTCCCCTTTGCGGTCGCCGCCGGCGTCATGGCGCCGCTGGCCGCCCGGCTCGCAATCCGCTTCGGCACGAAGGCGGTGGTCACGTGCGGGCTGCTCTCCATGTCGACCGGGTTCTGGATCGCGTCGACGTACACCGCCACCACGGCGTACTGGGGGCCGGTGGTGCTGGGCATGGTGTTCATCGCCGCCGGTCTGACCGCCACGACCGCCCCCACGACAGACGCGATCCTCGGGTCGCTCCCCAAGGAGAAGGCCGGTGTCGGGTCCGCCATGAACGACACCACGCGGGAACTCGGCGGAACGCTCGGTGTCGCCGTCGTCGGCTCCGTCTTCAGCTCCGTCTACGGCCCCAAGCTCGTCGAGCTGCTCGGTGGACTCCCCATCCCGACCTCGGCGCTCGACGCGGCCCGGGAGTCCGTCCAGGCGGCGGCCGCCGTTGCCGAACGTGCACCAGAAGGTGCGCAACAGGTCGTGCTCGACGCAGCGGTTGCGTCGTTCATCGACGGGCTCCGCGCTGGCTGCCGGGTGGTCGCAGTCGCCACACTGCTCGGTGCCGTCGCTGCCGCGATCTATCTGCCGGCTCGGGCCGCCGAGGCGCCGGAGACCAATGAGTTGATCGACCGAACGTGATGGGCACGCTCGAGGACTGTGCTCGAACTGTGCGCTTCGGCTGACCGCGGATTCCGTACATCCCCTGGCCGCACGTGATCCAACCGGTTCGAGCCCTTCACTCCTCATGAGCAGGTCAGGAGTTCGGTTCTCCTCTCGGGCTCCACTCGGCACGACAGAGCAGGTGTCACCGGATCGTGCAGCAGTCCCTGACGTCGGTCGGCGCCGTCGAATGATTGGACGCGCCGGATTCGGTCCGGCGGAAGGTTCGGCGGCAAGACTGCTCCTGTGACGACCTCGACCGAGACACCGGACCCGACCGCGACGCCGCTCCCGCTCGCCAAGCTGCTGGCGCGACGTACCGCCATTGCGCTGGCGCTCACGGTGCTGCTCATCGTGCCGACCGCCGTGCTGTTCGTGCTCACCGAGCAGCCGTCGGCGACCTACGCCATGATGGGCACGATCGTCGGGGTCGTCGCCGTGATGACCGGCGGCGTTCGGATCGGCGTGATCACGGCGGTCGTGGTGGCGTTGCTCGCACCGCTCTCGATCGTCTCGGGACTGTCGCCGGTCACGGGAGCGGCGCTCATGGCGCTGATGACGCTGACGGTCGGCCGGCTCTCGGTGTTCGGACTGCACCGTTCGGCCATGCTCGTGCCGATCTTCCTGGCCTGGCCGATGCTGGCACCCGTGCCCTGGATCCCGGCGAGCGCGTTGAGCCGGCTCGACGAACTGCTGTCGCGGTCCGGCGGCTCGCTGTCGCAGGCGCTCGCCACCTCCGGGTCGAAAGCGGGAGGCGGCGGCACGTCGTCTTCCGCAGCGCTGACCGATGCCTTGATGCGACAGCGGTTCGATTCCCACTACCTGCTCTGGATCATCGTGTTCTTCTTCGTCGGAGCGATCGTCCCGGTGCTCCTCGCGCCGCTCGCACTCCGCAAGGTCACGTTGCCGGACCCGACACCCAACTCCCGCAGCGATGCGGTGCCGTACACCATCACCATCATCGTGCTCACAGCGGGGGCGACCTACTACTTCCTCGAGCACCCGGAGCTGGTCTCGGGCTCGTTCTTCATCGCCACCGTGCTGGTGCTCACCCAGGTCGGCAACGACGTCGCGTGGGGGCTCACGTTCCAACGTGTGCTGGGCACACTCGGCGGCGTCGCGCTGCTCGTTGCCGTCACCTCGCTCCTGGGGACCGTCACCTACACCGAGGTGCTCGGCATCCCCATGCCGTTGTCCCTGTATGCCCTGGGACTGCTGTTCGGGGTGGGCGCGATCATCGCCAAGTTCAGTCCGAGGTACTGGATCTACTTCGCGCTGATCACGCCGACGGCTGCACTGCTGAACGCCTACACCACCGCCCAGGCCGGCAGCGTCGGCCGGCAACGACTGGTGGACAACCTGGTGGGAGCCGCACTGGTGCTGGTCGCCGCGCTCATCACCACGCTCGCCAGCCGGCTCGTTCCGTCCGGCAGCGGCGAGTCGGCTCCGAACGCCTGACTCGCACCGAGTGGGACGGGCGTGCGCCCTCCGTCTCGTTCAGGGCGTTCCCGATCATCATGTCGAGTCCGTCCGCCTACCTGAGCGCCTCAGCGAGGTCACGGGTGTCGGCGCGAAACGGCCCGTTCGGCCGGTCGGGGTCGACCAACGTCGTGGCGTCCAGATACACGCGTGGCGTCTTGTAGAGGTAGGCCACGGCGGTCCAGTGGGCCGGCGACACATAGCGTGCGGCCTCATTGGAGCGAAGCCACTCCCGGACGCGGGGGGCGTGCTTGGCGCTCATCGTCGGGAACAGGTGGTGCTCGACATGGTGACTGAAGTTGAAGTGCAACCGGTCGACCACGGGCAGCGTGGTGACGCTCATGGAGTTCTCGACCGGGTCGTTCTCGGTGGTGAGCGGTCGCATGAAGTGGTTGGTGGCGATGTAGCCCATCACGATCATGTTCGTGACGATGACCGGCACGACCACGGCGAAGAGTGCGTAGAACGGCCCGGCCAGCACGACGATGGCCAGCCAGATCGCTGCGCAGGCAGCCGAGTCGATGATGGCGCGCCGACGGTTGAGTCGAGCGAACGAGCGCATGTACCGGGACTGGATCCACAGCACAACCTGCCCGTGGAACATGAACCAGTAGCCGAGGAACAGGTAGCTCATCGGGTGGCGCGACCCGGGGGCGAGCCGCGCAACGAATCGGGTGGACGGGGCCTGCTCGTACCGTTCGACGGTGCCGAACCCGTCAGGGTCGGAATTGCCCTTGTTGGTCTTCCCGTGGTGGACCTGGTTGTGCCAGGTCCTCCAGAGCGTCGGCGACACCAACATGGGGCCGAACCCCAGGTACCCGAGGAACGTCTGCAGACCGGTCGAGCCGACGACGGACCCGTGCAGGACCTCGTGCGCCAGGAACCCCATGGCTGCGAAGCACTGGCCGATCACGACGCCGAGCAGCAGGCAGACGTACCACGCCGGGTGGACCGTGATGATCGTGGCGATGCCGGCGATCGCGGTGGCAACGAGCGGGACGAACCACAGGGCGCGCTGCGGTTGCCGCTCGAAGGTGTCGGCGGGAAGTTCGTCCCGGATCTGCTTGCGCAGTGCCTCAGGGGTTCGGACGGTCATTGGGGGGCTCCTTCTTCGGGGTGCCACTACCTACGGTTGAGTAACCTACGAGACCGTAACCTACGCGTCCGTAGTACCGTGGCCTTCGTGGCAGATGGCACACGCACGCGCCTGTCGGCGGTGGAGCGGCGCAACCAGCTCGTCGAAGTGGGCCGAGCGGTGTTCGCCGAGAAGGGATACGAGGCCGCCTCGGTCGAGGAGATCGCGGAGCGCGCCAAGATCTCGAAGCCGGTGGTCTACGAACACTTCGGGGGCAAGGAGGGCCTGTACGCCGTCATCGTCGACCGAGAGATGGAGTACGTGATCGAACAGATCTCGACCGCCATTGCAGAGGGCACCCCGCGCGAGCGCGTCGAGGCCGCGTCGCTGGCCTTCATGCGGTACGTGAAGGAGCGGCCGAGTGGGTTCGCCGTCCTGTCGCGTGACGCACCGGTGACCACCGGGCTCTCCAACCTGCTGGCCGAGGTGGCGCACCGCGTCGGCAACGTGTTCCGGGCCGAGTTCAAGCGCGCCGGCTACGACGCTCGGACCGCCCCGCTCTACGCGCAAGCGCTCATCGGCATGGTGACGTTCGTGGGCCAGTGGTGCATCGACAACACGAGGATGTCGCCCGATGAGGCGGCCTCCCACGTGGCCGCGCTCGCCTGGATGGGACTCCGGCACCTCCCCGAGAAGCCGGAGCTCCTCGGCGGGTAGCCGATGCTGCGGGACGTCGGTCGGGTCGATCTTCGCTTCGATCGGCGGGCCACGCCTGGTCGACGCGCTCCGGGTCCTGCCCATCCCGGCTCCGACGCTCGCCGCCGCTGAAGTGACCGGCCCGCCGTCGGAGGTGACCTGACGAACCCCTCCGGGTTCAGCCGCTGAAGGGCCCGACGATCTCGTAGGTGATTCCTCCGAGACCCACTCGATTGCCTGACGGGCCCCGCTGCGAGCTGAAGTAGAGCCTGGTGCCGTCGGGGGAGAACGCAGGCCCTGTCAGTTCGGACTTGGGCTGTCCAGTGACCCGGAGGAGCGGGACGACCGCGCCCTCCGGGGTGACCAGCACCAGTTCCTGGTTTCCCCCGTCCTCGGCCACGACGACGTCGCCACGCGGGCTGACCGTCACGTTGTCGACTCCTGTCAGCACCCCGCCCGGGTCGCGTTCCGGACGGTGCAGGACCCGGATGCGCTGGCTGTCGGTCTGCAGCGCCCAGACACGGTTGTCGCCCTTCGTGGTGAAGTAGATGGTCCCGGCGTCGAACCAGCAGCCTTCGCCGCCGTTGAACACGGTGGTGCCGGGTGGGCGTCCCAGACTCTGCGGGAAGTTCTGGTCGATCGGCCCGACCCAGGTGACGCGGTCACCCTCGACGGACGCGGCCTCGAGTACGCCTGCCGACAGGTCCGGGTAGCTGGTGGGCCGGAACCGGTAGAGCCGACCATCCTTCGCATCCTCGGTCAGGTAGAGGTGCTCGTGAACCGGGTCGACCGCCACCGCTTCGTGACTGAACCGACCAAGGGTCGGTCGAACCCGACCCTGACCGGGCCTGGTGGGATCGCACTCGTAGACCTGCCCGAACGGGTTCTCCTCACACGACAGCCAGGTGCCCCACGGCGTCGGTCCGCCACCACAGTTGTTGTTGGTCCCTGCCAGGATCCGGTAGGCGGCATCCACGCTGCCGGAGCGAGAGAAGGCGACCGCACTGACACCGGCGCCGAGCGGCGCAAGCGTCTCGCTGTTGGAGGCGTAGATCCAGCCTCCGTCGGTTCGGGGGAAGCAGGCACCGCCGTCGGGGGCGCTGTGCCAGCGGTACGCGGTCCCGGGGACCTGCTCGCCGCTGCGGGCCACCACGCTCGAGGTGAACCCGGCCGGGAGCTGGATGCCCAGTTCATCGGGCTCACGCAGCGCTCCGAACGGGCCTTGGCTGTCATCCCGGGTGATGGCCTCGGGCGGGCGGCTGCAACCCACTGCGAGGAGCGCCGCTCCGACGGCGCCCACGGTCAGGAGCTGGCGGCGGTGAATCGTCTGATCAGGCACGGCCGGAAGCTAGGGGATCAGAGTGCGTCTCCGCTGAAGTCTCCGTGTCGTTCAGGCGGACTCTGGGTGAACCTCATCCCGGCGCAGGCCGAAATGCCTGCCGGAGCCCGGGACTGCTTCGATCGCTGGTGAACCCGCCCAGCCATCGCTCGGCGGGCCGGCGCGCCAGCAGTTTTTCGGGGTCGGGGAACCCGAAGAAGTCCGCCTGGACCCGTTCAGCGGTGAGGTCGACGAGCACGTAGCCACGCTGGTCACCCGAGGTCCAGCGCACCTGAGGCCCGTCACCCGACGAGTTCCCACCGGGGGACGTGACGGACCCGGCGGCGAACTCGACCGCACCGACGCCGGCGCCCGTCAATCGGTCATAGGCGTCGGGCGCCTCGAGGATGTCGATGGCGTGGAAGCGGTGGATGTCGCCGGTCAGGACCACCAGGTCGGAGGCGCTCGGTGCGAGCGACGACAGGACTCGGCCCCGGTCCGCGTCGCCCCAGCCGCCGGACCTTCGGTTGGTCCCGGTCGCGCCGAACGTGGTCTGCTGAGCGAGCACGGTCCACTCGGTCGTCGTCGCGGCCAGCTGCGTGTCGAGCCAGTCGAACTGTTCTCGTCCGAGGTACAGGTCCCCGTCGTCGGCCTCCGGCCACAGGAACCGTCGCTGACGGTCGACCCCGACGATCGTGGCCAGGTCACCGAATCGAAGGGTTCGGAAGATCCGGTTGCCGTCGAGTCGCGTCGGCATCCACTCGCTGTAGGCCTGCAGGGCGGCGGCGATCCGCTGGTTCCAGTCGCCATCCTCCGGCTGGTGGTTGCCGGCCCCACCGATGAACGGATCGTCAGCGAACTCGTGGTCGTCCCAGACGTGGATCATCGGGTGCAGGCGGTGAAGTTCCTGCAGGTCGGGATCCGCCCGATAGTGCGCATAGCGCCGCCGGTAGTCGGACAGGCTCCGGATCTCGTGGACCGGGTCGAGCAGTCGATACTCGCCATAGGTCTCGCCCGCTCCGGGGTTCGCGTACTCGTAGATGTAGTCACCCAGATGGATCCAGGCGTCCAGATCGGTACGTCGGGCCATGTGCCCGTAGGCATGGAAGTTGCCGAACGCGTAGTTGGAGCACGACGCCACTGCGAACCGGAGATGATCGACAGATCCGCTCGGGGCCGTCCTCGTGCGACCGATGGGCGAGACGTTGCCCACGTCGTCGACGAACCGGAAGCAGTAGCGCGTGCCCGGCGCCAGCCCATCGGCGATCAGGTTGACGGTCCAGTCCCTGAACCCACCGGTCGTGGCGGTGCCGTGGGCGACGACACGGGCGAACGACTCGTCCGTGGCGACCTCCCAGATCACGTCGGCCGTTGCAGCGCGACCACTCGGGTCGAGCCGGGTCCAGAGCACGACGGAGTCCGACTGCGGGTCGCCCGAGGCGACGGAGTGGCTGAACCCGGGCACGGGTCGAGCCGGCGTGGATGGCGCGCACGACACGGCGGCCACGACGCCTCCTGCGGTCGCGGCCGTTCCGGCCAGGAATCTGCGGCGGCTGGTGAGCCGGGGATCCATGATCGTGTCCTCCGTCCAGCGTGCTCCGACGCGGCACGCGCCGGGCGAACGTAGGTGGAACCGTGCTCGATGTCGCCGGGATCCATGAGTTTTCACCGCGAGTTCAGACACGGTTCGGCGACGGTTTCGACCACGACGACCGGGAGCACGATCTCGTCCGCGCTGCAGTTCCGGATCACGCCCGAGGTCGTCATCAGCTGGGCCATCAACGACACGACGCCGGGCATCCCGGCGATGGAG
>CAJBIS010000213.1 GCA_903953195.1 uncultured Actinomycetes bacterium | reverse complement strand
CGCCCTGCTGCAGCTCGGCCTCGACGACCCGCGCCACCCGGATGGAGTGATCCTGGTCGGCGGGGCCGAGCGCCGCGAACAGCGGCCGCTCCGCCAGCGGCAGCTGCGACACCGCCCACACCAGCTCCGGCGCCGCCGGTGGCTCCGGTCGCAGCATGCGCCCGAATCGTCGCGCCCGATGCACCGGTTGGAGTCTCACGACCGGTCCCTCTGCTGCATGGCCCGCTGACGCACGGCGTCACGCTAGTCAGCCGGGACGCCCGACGCCCCGGCCCGCGGGTGCGCGGCGCGGTAGGCCGCGACGAGTCGCTCGGTCGCGACGCGGGTGTAGATCTGGGTCGTGCTGATCGACGCGTGCCCGAGCAGCTCCTGAACGGTGCGGATGTCGGCGCCGTGGTCGAGCAGGTGCGTCGCACACGAGTGGCGCAGCACATGCGGACTGAGGACGTCGGGGTCCAGACCGGCGGCACTCCCCCGCTTCCGGATGACCTCCCACGCCGCCTGTCGGCTGAGTCGGTGGCCACGCCGGCCGAGGAACACCGCGTCGGCGTCGTCGCGGGTGGCGCCGGTCGCCCGCACGAGCGCCGGGCGACCCGCATCGAGGTACTCCCGGAGGACCCGAACGACCACGGGCACCATCGGGACGATCCGCTCGCGGGATCGCTTGCCCAGCACCCGGAGCAGCGCGCCGTCGAGGTCGAGGTCGCCGAATCCCAGACCGCAACCCTCGGAGACCCGGATGCCCGTCCCGTACAGCAGCTCGAGCAGGGCGCGGTCCCGCAGCACCAGCGGGTCGTTCGGGTCCTCGTCCTCGCCGATCGAGTCCAGCAGACGCAGCACGTCGGGCTCGGGGATCGCCTTGGGCAGCGCCTGGGGTCGCCGCGGCGACTCGGTGTCGGTCGTCGGATCGTGGTCGATCCGCCCCTCTCCGGCGAGGTAGCGGTACGACGTGCGCACCGAGACCAGCACCCGGGCCTGCGACGACGCGGCCAGTCCGTCGGTGCGCAACCGGGCGGCGAACTCGTCGACGTCGGTGGGCGACGCGTCCGGGTACGCCGTGTGGCGTTCAGCGAGGAACGCCACGTAGCGCAGGAGGTCACGCCGGTAGGCCGCGATGGTGAGGGGCGACCGCCCCTTCTCGACGACCAGATGGGTGAGGAACGCCTCGACCTCGATGGGCAACTCGGTCGGCGCCGCGCTCAACGCCCGGACGCCGTCACCATGGTGAGACCGATGACCGTCTTGGCGTCGGTGATCTCACCGGATGCGATCATGGCGACGGCGTCGGCGAGCGGCAGGCGCACCACGTCCATGAACTCCTCCTCGATCCCGTCGTGGTCGAGCGGGGCCTCGGTGAGACCGCGCCCGACGTAGACGAGACACTCCTCGTCGGAGAACCCGACCGAGTTGTGGAAGGCCACGAGGAACTCCAACGTCGCCGCGTTCAGACCGACCTCCTCGACGAGCTCCCGTCCGGCGGTCACCTCGGGCGGCTCACCGGCGACATCCCGCTTGCCCGCCGGGAGCTCCAGCATCATCCGGTCCAGCGGGGCGCGGTACTGCCGGACGAGCACCACCGTTCCGTCCTCGTGGAGCGGCACCACCGCCACGGCACCCGGATGGTGCACGATGTCGCGATCGAACCGGGTGCCATCGGGCGCCTCGAACGTGCCGTTCGCCAACGAGATGACGAACCCCTCGTGGAGGACCTGCTCGGAGATGGCGCGGAATCCGGCGGGCTCGCCGGAGGAACTCACTTCGCCGATCCGGGGCCGTCCGGCGTACCGCTCGACACGACCTCGGTCGACTCGACGTCGCCGTCCGTCAGGCTGATCAGCTGCGGGTGCCGGCCCTCGGAACGGTCACGGGCCGCGGCCATGAACGCGTCGAACAACGGCGCCGGGCGAGTCGGTCGACTCTTGAACTCGGGGTGGGCCTGCGTGCCGGCCCAGAACGGGTGGCCGTCGAGCTCGATGAACTCGACGAGACGGCCATCGGGCGAGGTTCCCGAGCACCGGAAGTCCGACTCCTGGAACCGGTCGCGATAGCTCGGGTTGAACTCGTAGCGGTGACGGTGACGCTCCGAGACCACGGTCGATCCGTAGGCCCGCGCCACGGCGGAGTCCTCGT
>CAJBIS010000212.1 GCA_903953195.1 uncultured Actinomycetes bacterium | reverse complement strand
GAGGTCGGCGACGGCGCCGACGTCGACGAGCGTCGTGTCGGGATCGACCGGGGCCCGTCGCAGCTCGATGTCGAAGAGGTGGCAGGCCTTGTCGAACGCCGGGTGCGCCGTCTCGGGCTTGATCACGTTGAACCGGCGGTGACCGCGTTCGGCACGCGCCTGTTCGCGGTAGGCGAGCATGGCGTGGGCGATGCTGCCGCTCCCGCCCGAGGTGATCAGGCCGCCGGGCGTCGTCTCGGTGATCGCCTCGCCGTGCAGCATGTCGAGTGTCATGGCGATGATCTCGCCCTCGAAGCGGGTGGCGCTCGGCACGATGTCGCGCTGCAGCGCGTTCGCGTGGGCGAACATGCCGAACGCCTCGGTCAGGAACGCGTAGTGGTCGTGGTCGCCGCAGTACATGGAGCCCGAGCAACGACCGTTCTCCCAGTGTCCGTTCTCCTCGGCGGCCATCGCCCGGAGTTCGGTGAGGATCTCGTCGTGGCTGCGTCCGTGCTCGGGCATGCCCTGCAGGGTCGGGAATCGTTCGGCGTAGGGGTAGTAGTCGCTCACGGAGCGTGATGATAGGGACCCGTCGGTACGAGTGCCGCTTCGAACGCGGCCTGCGCCGTGCGGAGGACCCGGCTCAGCCCGGGTGGAGGACCCGGCTCAGCCCGGGTGGAGGACCCGGTTCAGCCCGGGTGGAGGACCCGGTTCAGCCCGGGCGGAGGACCGTGTCGAGCAGCGCGACGAGGCCCTCGGGGTCTCGTACGGTCACCGTGACGGCGGGGTGGCGCACGAACGACAGGGGCACGCCGCCGGCGACCGGATCCATGAAGCGGAGTTCGACGGCACGCTTGCGGTCGGTGGCGAAGCGGACCGATCCGTCGCGCAGCGACACCCGGGGCGGGCCGACGACGTCGATCCAGTTGGGGGCCGGCACGATGCGGGCGCTGGCGATGTTGCGCACCGGCGTCCGCATGGACCACGGGCCGAAGCGCACCTGCACCTCGTTGGCGGTGACGGCGACCACGGTGGTGAAGGGCCAGATCCCGAGTGCTCGCAGCGGCAGGTTCAGCGGGTCCCCGAACGAGAACGGGAAGACGTGCACGGGTTCGGGCACGACCGGCGCGTCCCCGACGACGGTCAGGTCCGGGCGCGACCGGACGGGTTCCGCAGCGCTGTTCATGTCTGACACACTGCCAGACCGGGGAGATCGACTCCCAGCAGTTTGCGGGAACGAGACAGGAGTCACCGTGACGACGAGCGCAGAGCGTGGTGAGACCACCCACTGGGGTGACCTCGAGGGCGTGTCGATCGACTTCCCGATCGTGGTCGACGAGATGAACTCGGCGACGCTCGTCTACACGGTGCCGCATGCGGCGGCATCCGCGCTGCTGCCCGGCGATGCGTTCGAGGTGGCCGAGACCGCTCCCGGTTCGGCGGTGCTGGTCATCGCCCTCTGCGACTACCTGCAGAACCCGTGGGGCGACTACCTGGAGATCAACCTCGGACTGTTGGTGCATCCGACGGGACGGCCCGACGAGGTCGGGGCGTTCCAGTGGCG
>CAJBIS010000211.1 GCA_903953195.1 uncultured Actinomycetes bacterium | reverse complement strand
ACTCCGGGCCCGGCTCGTCGCCGTGGCGTGGTTCCGGTGGGGGATCCGCCCAGCGACGGCTCCGACACGTTCAGCCAACGGCAACGTTTCGGTCAGCTTCCATTCAGAGAGCCTCCGTACCGTGCCGGGTGTCGGTGCGACATGCAGGCACCTCCGGCGAATGTGTGAGGACACCAGGTCGATGAGCGGACAGTTCAGCCCCCCAGAGGATCCGACTGCGGATTCGAACGGGACGCTCCCGACTTCGATCGACGCTCCCGCCGTGCGGGTCGTCGACGCCGAGGAACTCGCCCGCCTGGCCGCCGAGACCGTCGCGCTCATCGAGCACCACCGGGCCGAACTGCAGGCCACGATGGCCGAGCTCACCGCGTTGCAGCGGGCGGTCCGCTCCGAGTTGCGGGCGACGTTGGCCGAGGTCCGTGAGCTCGCCGACCGGCTCGACCCTTCGGGTGCCGCCGTGCACGGAGACGGGTGACCGGCGTGGCGATCGACGAGCGTGAACTGACCGAGCCGGCGGTGATCGGAGCCGGTGCTGCTGCGCTCGCGAACGCGTTGCGGCTCGGCGCCGACGGGCTGAGTCGACGCGACGAACGGCTCGGTGACCTCATCGGCGAGTTGCGTGTCACCGAGGACGTGGCCGACGTCGTCGCCGGCCGTGCCTCCACTGCGGCGAGACGTCTCGCCACCGCCGGGGGCGTGGCGATTCCGCGGGTGTCGGTCGACGAGGTGATCGTCGATGAGGACCACCCGGCGGTGCTCGAGGCCGACCACCTGGTTCGGGTGCGCGCCGCCGAACTCCGTCGGCGCGCCGGGCACGGTGCCCGACGGGCCCGGTGGGAGGGTCTGCTCGTCGGCTCTGTCGTGACCGCGGTGCTGAGCGTGCTCGGTTGGTTCGCGACGGTGCGCGCCGGGGTCGTCCCGTCCGATGCCGTGTCCCGGGTCCAGGGCGCGCTCGCGGTCGTCGCCGGTCGGGATCCGCACCCGGAGTCGATCGGCTTCATCTGGGGGCCGTTCCCGACGCTGTTCCAGGTGCCGTTCGTGGCGATGCGATCCGTGTGGCCCGATCTGGCGGGCCGGGGCGTCGCCGCCGTGCTCGTCTCGGCGCTGTGCACCGGGATCATGGTCACGCAGCTGCTGGCGTGGGGCCGCGATCTGGGTTCACCGCGTTGGAGCCGGTACGCCGTGGTGATGCTCACGCTGGCGAGTCCGCTGGTGCTCCTCTACGGCGCCAACGGCATGAGCGAGGCGTGCTGGATGTGCGCCCTCGTCGTGGCGGCCCGTCACCTCGCCCAGTGGGCGCGGACCGACCGGCTCGGATCGCTCGTGACCGCCGGCGTGGCGGTCGCCGTGGCGTACCTGACCCGGTACGAGACCGCTGCAGCCGCGCTCGGTGCGCTGGCGTTCGTCGTGGTCGTCTCGGCGCGCCGCCAACCCGGCGACGACGGCTGGGACCGCGGCACCGTGGGCGGTCAGCTCGGCCGCACGGCGCGCCGGTTCCGAGAGGTGGCCCTCGACGCGGCGATCCTGTCGTTTCCGATCGGCGCCGCGGTCGTCGGCTGGGCGGCGGCCTCGTACCTGATCGTCGGCGAGCCGCTCGCGCAGCTCAGCTCGGAGTACGGGAACTCGGCGATCGTGCGGGCCGCCGCCGGGGTGATCGACACCATCATCGGCGACACGAGTGTGTCGGGGCGGGTCGGCTTCTTCGCCGAGCAGCTCCTCGTGGCAGCGCCGCTGCTCGTCCCGCTCGCACTGGTCACGATCTGGGCCGGTGGTCGACGCGCCGTGCACGGCGCCGCGGCGATGTGCGTTCTGGGCGCGCCGATCGTGCTGCAGCTGGTACTGGCGGGCGCCGGGTCGACCTTCCCGTGGTTCCGCTACGTGGTCGGGGCCGTCGTGCTCTCCGGCGTCCTGGCGATGATCCTGACGGGCACCAGCGGCACACGGAGCGCCAGTTGGCTGCGGCCGCTCGCCGTCTGCTGTCTGCTGCCCGGCGTCGTGTGGTCGTGGGCGGTGGTGACCAGCGGTGAGCTGGGGGCCCGCGACGACCAACTGATGGTCGACAGCCTGCGAACCGTGAGCGAGGGCGGCGAGGTCGCCGAGGCCGACAGTGTGGTCGCCCGGGGCCAGACGGTGGCTGCCGGTGTGCTCGCCGAACCGGACGTCGAGCCGGGGAGCGTCCTGACCGATGCGTCGTCGACGTTCGCCGTGGTGTCGGCCGCGGCGCGTCCTGAAGTGTTCATCATCCCGTCGGACCGCGACTTCGAGGCGGTCGTGAGCGATCCGGCCACGTTCGGTGTGCGGTTCGTCCTGCTGCGCGTGCCGGCATCCGCCGGTGACGCCGTCGTGGCTGCGCACCCCGGGCTGGCCACCGACCAGGACCCCGGTTTCGAACGAGTCCGCAGCTGGGGCGAGGATGGCGATGACGCAGGTCGCTACGTGCTGTACCGGGTGCTGAACCCGCGCGGCGAACCGCGGCCGACGCCCGATGAAGGGTTCCTGAACTGATGCGCATCCCGGCGATCCTTCGTCAGCCGACACT
This sequence comes from uncultured Actinomycetes bacterium, assembly GCA_903953195.1. Classification (GTDB taxonomy): domain Bacteria; phylum Actinomycetota; class Acidimicrobiia; order Acidimicrobiales; family Microtrichaceae; genus SXMI01. The sequence continues at coordinate 6,399 of CAJBIS010000211.1, read as the reverse complement.
GTGGCTCGTGCTCGGTCCGCTGCTCGGTCTCGTGGCCGTGGTGGGCATCACGAAACTCGGCGGTGGCTCACCCGCCGAGGAGCGCGCCGCACGAACGGCCACCACGACGACCACCACGGCGTCGACCACGACGACCACCCCGGGCGATGCCGTGACGCCGCCGTCCACCCCGGCGGACGGATCCGGCGCCGCCGCCGCCGAGGTACTCGGCATCCAGGAGGACTCGGGCTTCTCGACCGGCGAGTCACTCGCCGGCACCGGCTTCGAGGACGGTGCCACCACCGAGGTGCTCGGCGAGTCGTTCACACAGCTCGATCTGACGACACCGCCGCCCGACCCGTTCACGCCGGCGACCACGACCCCGCCTCCGACGACCGTCCCGCCGACGACCGTGCCGCCGACGACCGTGCCGCCGACGACCGGCCCGACGACGACCGTGCCCACGACCGGCCCGACGACCACGCTCGCACCCACGACGGTGCCGACCACGACGGTGCCACCGTCGGTCCAGGTCCAGTCCCGGACCGTGGCGCTCCAGCTGAGCTGCTCGGTGTCGAACCCGTCCGATCCCGGTGCGGCCCCCGTGGTGGTGCCGGCCACGGCGATCGTCGGCGTCTCCACGCTCACCGCCGTGCCCACCAACACCGGTCTGCCGGTGCTCGTGGGGCTGCTCGGACCGCCGAACCTGCTGGGTGAGGCGTTGCGCGACGATCTGAACCAGACCGTCCGCCTGTCGGCCGTCGGGACCGGTGCACCGCCGCTGCAACTCCAGACCCGGAACCCGCTGGCGATCGCCGCCGGTGCCGCCATGCCGATCCCCGATGGCGGCGACGACTTCCTGGCCGGCACGTTCCCGGTCACCTCGCCTGCGGGCGGCAGCATTGCGGTGCAACTCGATTCGATCAGTGTCACCCGTGATGTCGGCGGCACGACCGTCGAACAGCGATGTGATGTGGCGCTCGGATCGCCGCCGTTGCTCGTATCGCTCGCCATCGTCGCTCCCGGCACGTCCACCACGACGATCCCGCTCCCGCCGCCGGTCGTGTCCGAGAGCCCGATCACCGCGCTGCTGCCCATCTCCGCCGTGGTGGTCGTCGGCGCAGCGTTCGCGTTGCTCGTCCGTCGTCGCCGCTCCGGCGCGGTCGGCGGTGGCGCCGTACCCGGAGGATCCGCATGACCGCGACCACCGTCGCCGTCGGCACCACGACCCGCGGCTGGTCGGACCGCGATGTCCGCAGCGTCGGACTGCGGACCGCCGCGGCGCTCGCACTGGTGCTCGTGGCGTACCACACGTCGCTGTGGTCGCTCGTCCGAGGGATCACCGTCGACACGCCGCTCGCATACCTGGGCCTGGTCCCGATCATCAGCATGGGACTCGGGTACGTCCTGGCCCGGCCCGTCGCCGGCGAGCCCGAGATCCACGACCGCATGGTCGACCGGATCGTCGCCGTGCCGCTCATCATGGTGGCGCTGGTGGCGCTGGTCCTGTTGCCCTCGCGCATGTCGGTCGTCTACTGGCTGTGGCGGATCGACCTGCTCACGATGCCGTTCTTCGTGGCCGGCGTCATCACGCTGCTGTTCGGCGTACGCATGTTGTGGCGCACCAAGGCCGCCGTCCTCTTCCTGTTCCTCGCGTGGCCCATGCCGTCCCGCTGGGCGGTGCAGTCGTTGCTCGACCACCTGAGCGACCTGACCGCCGGCGCGGTGCGGATCATCCTGTCGGTGCTCCCGCTCGCCGAGTCGGTCCCCGGGGACAACACCTCGTTCATCATCCCCCACGGCCAGGAGGGGTTCCGGGTGCAGATCGCCTCGGCGTGCTCCGGTGCCAACGGGCTCGTCGGGTTCCTGTTGCTCGCGGGAGCGGTGGCGCTCGTCCTGCGTGGGGGCCGCTGGCGGAAGCTGGCGTGGCTGGCCGTCGGTTCGGCCCTGATGGTGGTGCTCAACGTCGCACGCATCCTGCTCATCATCTTCGTGGGCCGCTTCGCGGGTGAGACGGCGTCGATCGATGTGCTCCATCCCGGCGTCGGACTGATCACCTTCAACCTCGGTGTGCTCCTGATGGTGCTCGTCGCCCACCGGTTCGGACTCCAGTTGCCGCAGCGCAACGGCCCGAGCCGGACTGCGACGGTGCTGCGAGCGGTGCCCACCGTCCGACGGAGCCTGTTGGTGCTGCTCCCCGTGGCGCTGCTCGCCGGGGTGTTCGACAACGGGCTCACCCGCTACGACCCGATCGCCTCGTCGGTCGGCACGCCGCGGCTCGCCGGCTTCGCCCGATCCGGTACGGACCTCGACGGCTTCGAGGCCGAACCCGTCGCGACCTTCGCCAACGGCAAGCGGTTCTTCGGTGAGGACTCGACGTGGGTCCGCTTCAGCTACCGGGGTTACGGCACGACGGACCTGCGCAGCGACGTGCCGGTGCTCGCTGACGTCATCAACACGTCCAACCTCCAGTCGTTCAGCGACTTCGGACTCGAGGCCTGCTACCAGTTCCACGGCTACGGCATGCAGGACGTGCGCCGCGTCGATCTGGGCAGCGGCGTCACCGGCACCGTCCTGCGCTGGCAGGACCCCGCCAACGGGCTCAAGTGGACGACGCTCTACTGGATCTGGGCGGTGCGGCAGGGCGCGCAGATTCGCTACGAGCGGGTGGTGCTGCTGCTCAACGAGGTCGACGCCGCCGGGCTCGTCGCGCCGGAGGTGACCGAGGACCTGACCGACTCGTTCGCCTTCCGGGCCGATGAGATCGTGCAAGGTCGTGCCGGTTCCGAGCTGACCGAGCGCGAGATCGCCTACCGCAGCTTCATCGTGACCTTCGGGCGTCGAGTGATCGGTGCGGCGTCCGAGAAGTCGGCGTCGCTGCCGGTGCCGCCGGAGCCGGGCCAGTGAACGTCCGACCGGTCGCCGCGCACGACGCCGAGGCCGTCCTCGCCGATGCCATGGCCGCCGTCGACCACCTGAACGCCGGCCGGACTGCGGCGCAGGGGAGCGGAACACGACGGTGGTGGATTCCCGTCGGCGTGCTCGGTGTGCTGGTCGTCGCGCTGCTGGTCTCGGCCCGCACGACCGCAGTGGTGCTGACGTCGTGCTTCACGCTCGTCTACGTGCTCACCGTGTGGCACCGGATGCGTCTGGTGCGTCACGCGCTCCGACGCGACCCGTCGATCCACATCAGTGACGCCGAGGCGCGGCTGCGTCCGGATGACGAACTGCCGGTGTACACGGTGCTGATCCCGGCGTACAGCGAACCCGAGGTGCTGGCGGGGCTGGTGGGCGCGCTCGAACGGCTCGAGTACCCGTCGGACCGGCTCGACGTGAAGTTGTTGCTCGAGGCCGATGACGAGGTCACCGTCGCCGAGGCCCGTCGCATCCAGAGCGACCTGCCGATCGAGGTGCTGCTCGTGCCGCCGGGTGAGCCGCGCACGAAGCCGCGTGCGCTCGACTACGGGCTCCGGTACGCCCGCGGCGAATTCGTCACCATCTTCGATGCCGAGGACCACCCGGAACCGCTCCAGTTGCGTCGGGCCGTCGAGGCGTTCCGGCGCAACAGCGACGACCTCGTGTGCATCCAGGCCCGTCTGCTCTTCTACGGCGGTCATCGCAACCTGCTGACGCGCTGGTTTACCACCGAGTACGCGACGTGGTTCAGCCTCTACCTGCCGGGGCTGATCCTCGATGACGCGACGGTGCCGCTCGGCGGGACGTCGAACCACTTCCGGATCTCGGCCCTGCTCGACGTGGGCGGTTGGGACCCGTGGAACGTGACCGAGGACTGCGATCTGGGTGTCCGACTCCAACGTAAGGGTCTGCGGATCGGTGTGCTCGACTCGGTGACCATGGAGGAACCCAACACCGATGTCCTGAACTGGGTGAAGCAACGGAGTCGTTGGTACAAGGGGTACCTGCAGACGTTCCTCGTGGCGTTCCGTGACCCGAGGTCGCTCGTCCGCGACCTGGGCTGGCGTCGGCTCTACCACTTCGTGATGTTCGTCGGCTGCACGCCGTTGCTCGCAGTGATGAACCTGTGGTTCTGGGGCCTGGCGCTGGTGTGGCTGTTCACGAACGCGGCGTTCGTGCAGGCCATGTACCCCGGGTGGGCCTACTACGTGGCCGCGGCGGTGTGGGCGCTGGGCAACCTGTCGGTGGTCTACGTGTCAGTGGTGACGGCCCGGGTGATCCGGCGCCCCGACCTGCTCGTCGCCGCGCTGTTGTCGCCGCTCTACTGGGTGCTGATGTCGATCGCGGCGCTTCGGGCCATGGTCCAACTCGTCACCGATCCGTCGCACTGGGAGAAGACGGCACACGGACTCACCATGCACGCCGAGGCCGAACCGGTCGCCGGATGATCCGATGAGCGAACGCGCCCGTCGAGGAGGAACACACATGAGGAACGTTCGAATCAGTCACCGGAGCGCGCTCGGCGCCCTGCTGTCCGTGGTCGTCGTCGCCACGGTGGCCTGTGGTCCGACGCCCGGGAACGGATCGCCGTCGCCGACGACGCCGACGAGTTCGACGACGGTGGTCACGTCGACGACCACGCCCGGTCCGACGACGATCCCATCGGGGGACGTCGTCCTCTCCGAGAATCCGGTCGCCGGGGTGCCGTCGGGCGGCGTCAAGTCGATCACGGTGTCGTGGAACAACCAGAAGCCGCGCACGCTGATCTTCGTCGACATCTGTCGTCGGCCGACGACCGCTCCCGGCTTCGAGCCGGGTGAGGACTGCGCGCCGCTGTCGTCGCAGACGCCCAACGGCACGGCTTCGGGGTCTGGCTCGTACCCGGTCGAGATCTTCCGGGGTCCGGAGCCGAGCACCGACCTGCCATGGGGTTGTTTCGCCGCCGGCGACACCGCTCCCGCCGGCGTGGAGAAGAACACCACCTGCTACGTGCGGGTCACGAACAACACGCTGTTCAACAACGACCAGGCCCGAGAGGCGGCGTTCACGCTGGCGGGCTGACTGGTACTGTTCGCGCCGGAGTGTCGGGGGTGCGTTGGTGAGGTTCGAGTCGGTCGACTTCGTGGCGGACCCGCTCGTCGGGGATCGGCTGCACCGGGTGCTGGCCTCGGCACGGACGGTTCCCGGCGGCGCGTGGGGGTCGCTCGTCGGCCAACGTGCGCTGGTAGTGACCGGGTTCGACGAGCTGCGAACGTTCCTGGCTGACGACGAGCAGTTCCCCGGCGGACCCGTGTACGAGTTCCAGATCGAACCGGTCGTCGGGCGCACCTTCATCAGCGCCGACGGCGCCGAGCACCATCGGCTCCGCCAGCTCACCATGCCGGCGTTCCGGTCGCGGGCCATCACCGGATTCGTCGATGACGAACTGGTGCCGCTGGCCCACGAGATCGTCGATCGGTTCGTGGCGCGTGGCGAGGCCGATCTGGTCACCGAGCTGACCGAGGTGCTTCCGTACCGGTCGATCAGCCGCAAGGTCGGCCTGCCCGTCGAGAGCGAGGGGCGCCAGCGAGCGTTGGCGCGCACGATGCTGACGTATCCGGTCACTCCGGACGCCGCCGTCGCTGCGGCCGCCGAGGTCGGTGCGCTCGTCGCTCCCGTGATCGAACAGCGGCGGCGTGAGCCCACCGACGACGTGGTCTCGGGTCTGCTGGGAGCCGAGCGGGACGGCGACCGACTGAGTGACGAGCAGGTGTCGTCACACGTGCAGCTCATGTACGCGGTCGGGGCGACCACGACGGCCGACGCGATGAGCAGCATGCTCCGGCTGGTGCTCACGCACCCGGAGGTCGCCGAGCGGGTCCGGGCGGAGCCCGCGCACGCATCGAGGGTCGTGCACGAGTGCCTTCGGTGCGAGTCCCCGGTCGCGGTGCTGCCGCGACTCGTCGCCCGCGGTGGCACCGTCGGCGGGGTCGAGCTGCCCGCCGGTTCGCTGGTGCTCGCCGCGCTCGCCGGAGCGAACCGTGACCCGGCGGTGTTCGCCGATCCCGATCGCTTCGACCCTGATCGTGACGAGTCGGACATCCTGACGTTCGGGTTCGGCACCAAGCACTGTCCGGGTGCGCACCTGGGTCGGCGACAGCTGGCGGCGGCGCTCACCGTGGTGCTCGAGCGCCTGCCCGGCCTGCGACTCGTCGAGGCGACCGAACCGAGTGGAGGCATCCTGCGATCGGTGTCGACGCTGCGGGTCAGCTGGGATGCCCGGGCCGCGACCCGGGTCTGAGTGTCCGAGGTGCCGAGTAGGTTCCCCGGCCATGGAGCAGGCAGGAACACCCGGACTCGTTGAGTGCACGTGCGGTGGCCGACCGTCCGCCGGCGCGTCGGTGTCGGCGGGGGAGCGATCGTGAGGATCGTCCACACCAGCGACTGGCATCTGGGTCGCAGCTTCGGTGACGTGTCGCTCGCCCACGACCAGGCGGCGTTCGCCGACTGGTTCGTCGAGCTGGT
>CAJBIS010000210.1 GCA_903953195.1 uncultured Actinomycetes bacterium | reverse complement strand
GTCGAGGGAGTCCGGCTCGGTCGCGGCCAGCACCGCCCGTCCGTCATCGGTGACGAACGTGGCCCGCGGGTCGCTGAACAGCCCCTCGAGTTGCGGGCGAGCCGGGGTCGCCAGACGCCGCAGCAGCCGCTCGATGCCGCCGCAGAGCTCCACCGACGTCACCGCGTCGACCTGCGGGTCGAGCAGCACGCCGTAGGTCGTCGAGCCGGCACCGAGGCCGATCACCGTCACGTCACTGGGCCGGTCCGCCACCAGCGCGGGGGTGAGTCCGACCAGCACGTGGAAGTCGTCGAACGGGAAGCCGTTCTGGCTCGCGCCGTTGATGTGCAGTTGCGCCTGAGTGTCACCGAACGCCTTGACGACGGTGCCGCAGGTCCGATCGTCCTCGACGAGCAACGTCACCTGATCGGCGTCGTGCAGGAACGACCACAGCTGGTTCGTCGACGGCATGGCCGCCACCAGTGCGATGCCGACGAACACGGCGACGCCGGCAACCCACGACGGCCGCCGACTGCGCGCTGTGCCGTCCGCCGGCGAGTCGTCGGGCTCAGCATCCGACCGGGTCGCCGCCCACGCGACGACGACCGCCACGAGCAGCGCTCCGACGAGCACTCGGGCCGTCGTTCCGCTGCCGAACGCATCCATCAGCACCAGACCGACCACGAGCGACCCGGCGACGTTTCCCGCCAACTGCGCCGCGCCGAGCGCCCCGGTCCGCCAACCCAGTGTCGCCAGGTCACGCGTGACGAGTCGTTGGGCGAACGGCAGCGCGAACCCCATGAGGAACACGGGTGCGGCGATCAGCACCAGCGGGAGCACGATGCCGGCCACCGCCGCGTCCGTGGTGGACACCTCACCGAATCCACCCGCGAGGCCATCGCTGTTCATCCAACGTTCGAGGAACCCGGCGAGCGGAGTCGACGGGGTCAGCCGCACCACCACGACGAACGTTGCCGCGGTCGCCACCGCCACACCGAGCTGTGCACCCAGGAACCAGCGCCGCGCCGAACGGACCCTGCCGACCACCCCGCTCCCCACCGCCGCGCCGGCGGCGAGCAACGACAACCAGGTGCCCAGGACCCACGGGAACGAGTACGAGTTCGACCGCATCAGCGCGTCGATGACACGGAAGCAGACGGTCTCGAGGCCGAGCGCGACGGCCCCGGTGGTGAAGATGACCACCAGCCACGGCCAGACCCGACCGGGAACGGGTGCATCGCTCGTGTCGGTGGCACCCGTCGTGGCGTCGGCCCCACGGTCAGTCGCCGACTCGGCCGGTACGGCATCGAGTACGTCGCCGCGCAGCACGACCCAGGCGCCCGCTGCAGCGACGGCGTACCCGAGCGCAGCCACCCGCGTGGCTCCCGCCAGACCGAAGGTGCCCACCACGTACCAACCGGCGACGAGCGCGCCGAGCGCCCCGCCGAAGGTGTTCGCCGCGACGAGTCGACCGACCACCGGCCCGGCACGGGAGGCCTCGGGCACGACGGCACGGGCCAGCAGCGGCAGCGTGGCTCCCATCAGCAGCGTCGGGGTGACCACCAGCGCGAATGTGAACACGAAGGCGGGCACTGGCCCGAGGCCCGACGGCACGAGGATCAGGAAGACCGGCACGCTGATGGCCGCGAGCACGGCGACGAGCAGATTCGCCGCGGCGAACCACGTCGCCGACGCGCGCCGCCCCAACCGGTCCGCGATCCGACCACCCAACGCGCTCCCGAGGCCCAGTCCGGTCAGGAACGCCGCGAGCGTGACGGTCGTCGCGACCAGATCGACACCGGAGCGGAGCGCGATCACCCGCTGCCACGCCACCTGCAGCGCGAGCGCCGACGCGCCCGTGAGCGCGACCACGGCGCCGAGCACGACCAGTCGAACCCCCCGATTCACGAGTGGAGCATACCCACGGCCGGCCGTGACAGGATCGACACGAGCCGCCGGGAGCTCGTCGAGTCCGCACCAGGAGCCACGCATGTCACATCCGCGCCGATTCCGTTTCGCCGTCGAGCTGCACGCCCCGTTCGACGGGCTGACCTGGGCCGACACCGCCCGTGAGGCCGAGCAGCTCGGCTACTCCACGATGTTTTTCCCCGATCACTTCAACGAGGGTCCCGGGCCGATCAGTGCCATGGCGTGGTGTGCGGCCGTGACCACCGAACTCCGGGTGGGCGCGCTCGTGCTCGACTGCGACTTCCGTCATCCGGCCGTGCTGGCGCGTGAACTCGCCACCATCGACGCCGCATCGGACGGTCGCCTCGAGGTCGGTCTCGGTGCCGGCTGGCGGACGCTCGACTACGACCAGTCCGGCATCCCCATGGATCGACCGGGCGTCCGGGTCAGTCGGATGATCGAACACCTGCACGTGCTCCGGGGCCTGTGGGCCGACGGCGAGTTCAGTTTCGAGGGCGAGCACTACCGGATCGACGGGCTCGACGGAACACCCGCACCCCATCAGCCGGGTGGCCCGCCGATCCTCATCGGCGGCGGCGCGCCCCGCCTGTTGAGGTTCGCCGGAGCACACGCCGACATCGTCGGCGTCAACGCGTCGATCCACTCGGGCGAGATCGACACCGACGCCGCCCACGACGGCCTGGCCGAACGCATCGACGAGAAGGTCGAGTGGGTGCGAGAGGGAGCCGGCGACCGGTTCGACGACCTGGAGCTCAACGCCTGGCTCGCCGCTGCTGAGGTCACCGACGACCCGTCGCTGCCGGCGGTCATGGCCGAGTTGTTCGGCACCGACGTCGACAGTTTCCGGGCATCACCGCTCGCGCTCGTGGGGAGCGCCGGTGAGATCCGCGCACTGCTCCACGAGCGTCGTGACCGCTGGGGCTACTCGTACCACGTGATCCCCGG
>CAJBIS010000209.1 GCA_903953195.1 uncultured Actinomycetes bacterium | reverse complement strand
GAATCGGCCGCAGGCGGCCGGGGCGAATCGGCCGCAGGCTGCCGGGAGGTTCGGGCGGTCAGGGGTGGGGCCGGTAGCCTCTCGCTCGACATGGCGAGTCCCACACACCCGTACCTGCGTGCCCTCGACGAGCGCGTGATCATCTTCGACGGCGGCGCCGGCACCTGGCTCCAGGAGCAGGGCCTCACCGCCGATGACTTCGGCGGTCCCGACCTGGAGGGCTGCAACGAGATCCTGGTCGAGACCCGACCCGACGTGATCCGGCGGCTGCACGCCGAGTACTTCGCCGCCGGTGCCGACGTGGTCGAGACCGACACGTTCGGATCGTTCGGCGTGCCCCTCGGCGAGTACGGACTCGCGGACCGCACCCGTGAGCTGAACCGCATCGCCGCCGGCATCGCGCGAGACGCCGCCGAGGACGCCACGACCGCGGACCGCCAACGATTCGTCGCCGGGTCGATGGGTCCGGGCACGCGGTTCGCGTCCCTCGGTCAGATCCGGTACGGCGAACTGCGTGACCTCTACACCGAGCAGGCGCTCGGCCTGATCGACGGCGGGGTCGACCTGTTCATCATCGAGACGCAGTTCGACCTGCTCGGCGCCAAGGCCGCGATCAACGGTGTGCGCGCCGCCATGCGCGCCGCCGAGGTCGACCTGCCCATCCAGGTGCAGGTCACCATCGAGCTCACCGGGCGCATGCTGCCCGGCACCGAGATCGGCGCGGCGCTCGTGGCGCTCGACGCGATGCGCCCCGACGTGATCGGGATCAACTGCGCCACCGGCCCCGAGGAGATGAGCGAGCACCTGCGGCACCTGTCGCAGCACTCCCGCATCCCCATCTCGGTCATGCCGAACGCGGGCCTGCCGTCCGTCGTCGACGGCCGGATGCACTACGACCTCACACCCGAGCAGTTCGTCGAGTACCAGACCCGGTTCATCGAGGAGTTCGGCGTGCGGGCCGTCGGCGGCTGCTGCGGCACCACACCCGACTTCATCCGCGGCCTCGCCGCCGCCGTGCCGGACCTCACGCCGGCGCCGCGAAACCCCGTCTTCGAACACGGTCTGGCGTCGATCTACTCGCCCGTCACGCTCGGTGACACCAGCGGTGATGCCGGCACCAACCTGCTGCTCATCGGGGAACGCACCAACGCCAACGGGTCCAAGAAGTTCCGCGAGTCCATGCTCGAGGAGGACTGGGACACCTGCGTGCAGATGGCCAAGGACCAGGTCCGCGAGGGTTCCGCCATCCTCGACGTGTGCGTCGACTACGTCGGCCGCGACGGCGCCGCCGACATGGACGAGATCGCCCAGCGGTTCGCGACACAGTCGTCGGTGCCGCTCGTGCTCGACTCGACCGAACCCGAGGTGCTCGAGGCCGGGCTCCAGTGGATCGGCGGCCGAGCGGTGCTCAACTCGGCGAACCTCGAGGACGGCGACGCCGAGGGCTCGCGGGCCGACCGGGTGTTCCGCATGGCCCGCGAGTACGGCGCCGCCGTGGTGTGCCTGCTCATCGACGAGGAGGGCCAGGCCCGCGACGTCGACTGGAAGATGCGGGTGGCCCACCGCCTGTTCGCACTCGCCACCGAGCGCTACGGCATGGAGCCGCAGGACCTCATCTTCGACGCCCTGACCTTCCCGCTGTCCACCGGCGACGACGACCTGCGCGGCGACGCCATCGCCACGATCGAGGCCATCCGTCGCATCAAGTCCGAACTGCCCGGCACGTTCACCACCCTCGGACTGAGCAACGTCAGCTTCGGCCTCAGCCCCGCGGCCCGCCACGTGCTCAACAGCGTGTTCCTGCACGAGTGCGTGTCGGCGGGTCTCGACTCCGCCATCGTCCACGCGTCGAAGATCATCCCCCTCAACCGCATCCCCGATGAGCAGCGCGAGGTGTGCCTCGACCTGGTCTGGGACCGTCGCGGCAGCGCCGGGACGCTGTCGGGCGGCGACGAGTCGTACGACCCGCTGACCAAGCTGCTCGAGGTGTTCTCCGGCGTCGAGGCCACCACCACCGTGGTCGAGGACCGCTCGGGGTGGCCGGTCGATCAGCGGCTGTCGCAGCGCATCATCGACGGCGATCGCGAGGGCCTCACCGATGACCTCGACGAGGCACTCGCCGACGGCATGCCGGCGCTCTCGATCATCAACGACGTGCTGCTGAGCGGCATGAAGGTCGTCGGCGAACTGTTCGCCACCGGCGAGATGCAGCTGCCGTTCGTGCTGCAGTCGGCCGAGACCATGAAGACGTCCGTGGCGCACCTCGAGCCCCACATGGAGCAGAGCGATGAGGGCGGCGGCAAGGGGTCGATCGTCCTCGCCACCGTCAAGGGGGACGTGCACGACATCGGCAAGAACCTCGTCGACATCATCCTCACGAACAACGGGTACGAGGTGCACAACCTCGGGATCAAGATCTCGATCACCGAGATGATCGACAAGGCGCTCGAGGTGGGTGCCGACGCCATCGGCATGTCGGGCCTGCTCGTGAAGTCGACGCTGATCATGCGCGACAACCTCGAGGAGCTGAACGACCGGGGACTGTCGAACATCCCGGTGCTCCTCGGCGGCGCCGCGCTCACCCGCACCTACGTCGAGAAGGACCTGCGCGAGGTCTACGACGGACGACTGTTCTACGGCAAGGACGCCTTCGAGGGCCTGCGGGTCATGGACCGCCTCGGCGAGATCCGCCGCAACGGCGAGGACGACGCCGACGACGGCATGGTCCCCGGCGGACGCGACCTGCCGCCGCGCACCACCCACGCCGAGGTCGACGACAGCATCGAGCTCCCCGACCGCTCCCCCGACGTCGCCGCCGACAACGAGGTGTTCGTCCCGCCGTTCCTCGGATCCAAGGTCGTCAAGGGCATCCCGATCGACGAGATCGCGTCGTTCGTGAACACCACGGCGCTCTACCGCAACCAGTGGCAGTTCCGCCCGGAGACCCTCGCGGACGGCACCACCGAGAGCGACGAGCAGTTCAAGGAGCGTCTGCGCCCGGTCTTCCGCGAGCAGCTCGCCGCCGCCCGCGCCGCGGACCTGCTCGTCCCGCAGGTCGTCTACGGGTACTTCCCCGCCAATGCGGACGGCACCGATGTCGTCATCTGGACCGACGAGTCCCGCACCACCGAGCGCATGCGGTTCGGATTCCCTCGTCAGCGGAAGGTTCCGTTCCTGTGCATCGCCGACTTCCTGCGCACCGTCGACAGCGGCGAGCCCGACTACGCGGCCTTCCACATCGTCACGATGGGTGCGGCCATCTCGGAGCGCGCCGCCGAACTGTTCGCCGCGGACGCCTACCAGGACTATCTGCTGCTGCACGGTCTGGGCGTCGAGATGGCCGAGTCGCTCGCCGAGTACTGGCACCAGCGCATCCGGACCGAGTGGGGCTTCGCCGGCGAGGACCCCGAGGGCTCGACGGGCACCCCGGAGCCGGCCGGACTCATCGGACTGTTCCGCCAGCAGTACCGCGGCGGCCGCTACTCGTGGGGCTACCCGGCGTGCCCCGACCTCGAGGACAACCAGCAGGTCGCCGAGCTGCTCGAGGCGTCACGCATCGGCGTCGAGTGCGACGAGGACACGGGCTTCCAGTACCAGCCGGAACAGACGACCTCCGCGATCATCTGCCACCACCCTCGCGCCAAGTACTTCGTCGCCCGCTGACCCGCTCGTCCCCGTGCATCCGGCGCGTCGGATGTGCTCGACGCCGTGACGACTCGCAGGCGGCCGGTAGCGTTCGGGCATGACCGACCACACCGAACCATCTGATGGGACCACCGACATCCGGGCCGCGGGGCTCGAACGGATGGCCGAGGTGTACAGCTTCGAGGTCAGCGACGGCGGCGGCGACTTCTTCGGCTACACCGTCGAGCATCTCTTCGGCGACATCTGGAACCGCCCCGGCCTGTCGTTGCGGGACCGTCGCCTCATGCTGATCGCGCTGATGGCCGCCGAGGGTCTGAACGACACGCTCGGCATCCAACTCGAGTCGACGTTGGCGAAGGGCGACCTGTCCGCCGACGACCTGCGGGAGATGGTGATCTTCCTGACCCACTACCTGGGCTGGCCGAAGGGCGCCGGGCTCAACACGATGGTCGAGACCGCGATCCACCGGCACAACAAGGCACTCGCCACCCGCGACGAGACCCCCTGACGGCCGTCCGACCGGTATCCGACCGGGCCGGATGCACCACGAAGCTCACGCGCCGGACAGCACCGCCCGGGCCACCAGGTCGGTTCCGAACGCGGTGAGGATCGCCAGGTACAGCAACCCCGTGGCCGCCATGACCGCCGAGTAGTAGCGCTCCTTGAGGGCGAGTCGGGTCACGATCACCAGCCCGAGCGTCGTCACCGCGCACGCCAACCAGAACCAGCCGAGCATGCCGCCGTAGCCGTCGTCGACCGAGCCGGTGAACGCCGAGATCATGCCGGGCGGGACGAGCAGCAACAGCACCTCGATCGGCCACAGCCACATCAGCATGCGGACGAGTTCCAGCAGTGGCGCCCGCGGCAGCCCCGGCTGCGTCAGGTACCAGTGGCCGAGGAGCATCGCGTCGCTCACGCACCCGAGGAACGCGGCGCCGACCAGAGTGCGCGCCACCGACAACCACGCGGGGTCGCCCGCGCTGATGCCACCGGCGACGAGTCCGATGAGACCGATCGCCGGGGCGATCAGGTCGAGCGCCGGTGGGAACTCGGGCGCCGAGTCGTCGAACTGCTGCTCGGAGCGTTCGATCCCGGTCATCTCCTCGATGCGCGCCGAGCGCACGGCCACCCGCTCGCGCTGGTGCAGCACGCCGGCGGACCGCCGGACCCACGACACCCACGTCACCGCGGCGCAGGCCACGGCGACGGCGAGTGCCGTGGCGTCGCGCACGAGCACCGGGTCGTAGCGGCGACCGGCGACGAACGCGCCCAGCGCCATCAGCCCGTAGACCCCGCGCAGCAACCAGCCGTACCCCACCGACACCTCGCGCCGTCGGCTGGTCACCCACAGGAACGCCAGCCCACCCACGCTCCACTGGAGCAGGAAGGTGGCGACGTCGAGGTTCACAGGGGCCGAACCTACGCGCTCGGCGTCGGTGCGACTCAGTCGGCCTGATGCACTCGGCGTGGCCCAGTCGGCGAGGTGGCCGGTGATGGGGCTCAGTCGGCGAGGTGGCCGGTGGCGTCGATGCCGAGGCCCCGGTACACGGCGTCGACCAGGTGCACTCGACGGAACGACAGCGCGGTGTCGGCATCGAGCCCGGCGTTGAACAACACGGCGACCACGACGTCGTGCTCCGGATCGGCGAACGCGATGCTCGTCCCGCCCTGTCCGGCGTGCCCGAAGGCCCGGCCCGACGGGCGGTTCCCGAAGAAGTGCGACGACAGGGGTGTCATGAAGCCGAGTCCGAAGCCGGCGTCCCGGTGCAGCGTCGCGTCGAACGTCAACGGCAGTCGCGCCGTGACCGCCTCGTCGAGCAGATCCGCCGGCAGCACCGTGCCCGCCCCGGCGAGGTCGTCGAGCAGGCCCCGGTAGAACGCCGACAGCGCCGACATCGACCCGTAGCTGCCGAACGCCGGGTTCCACTCGGCGGCGGTCTCGGGGCCGGCCTCGGCGAGCAGCGGCACGGGCTGGTGCATCGTCAGGTCGAACGTCGCCGAGATGCGATCGCTCACCGCCGGGAAGTCGTCGGCGGCGATGCGCATCCACAGCTCGTCGGAGTCCACCCCGTACGGCTCGAGGACCTGCGTCCGGCAGTACTCGTCGAACGGCACGTCGACGAGCGACTCGATGACCTCGCCGAGCAGGTACCAGCCACCGAACTCGGCGTAGGCACGGTCGACCCCGAAGCGCCACGCCGCCGGCGGCTCGGTCGCGTGCAGCCACGTGGCGCGACTCGCCGGCGGCAGGATGCGCGCCAGCACGGTGTTGACGCCGTGCATGCCGGCGGTGTGGCCGAGCACCTCGTCGACGGTGCGATCAGCGATCCACGGCGTGGTGAGCCCGTCGATCACATCCCCGAGTCGGTCGTCGAGGCTGAGTTCGTCCTCGGCGACCAGACGCAGCACCGCCGCGGCGACGATGGGCTTGGCCGTGCAGTACAGCGCCGAGAGCGTGTCGGTCTGGAACGCACCGCCACGGTGGGTGCGGCCGACGGCGGCGTCGACCAACACGTCGTCGCCCTGTCGGACCACGACCTGCGCCGCGGTGTGGAACAGTCCCTCCGCGGACTCCGCCTCGATGCGCTCGACCAACTCGACGAACGCGTCGTCGACGTGGCCGCGGATGCCCGCGGTGTCGAGGGCATCGCCGGTCGGGGCCGCAGGCCGGTCGATCGTGGAATCGTTCACACCCGGACCCTAACGGTCGAGTCCGGCCGGTCCGCGACGCCGCAGACCGGGACGGATCATGAGGCCCGGAGCTTCGTGACCGTGGAGGCGCCGAAGTTCGGTGCCCAGATGTTCGCACCGTCGAACATGGGCACGACGGGAGCGACACCCGTGGCCACGGTCCCGATCACCGACCCCGTCGCCGCGTCGATGCGAGTGACGGACCCACCGGCGCTGTTGGCGACCCAGATGCTGCCGCCGTCGAAGGCGACACCGAACGGCTCCGCACCGACACCGATGGGTGAGCCGACCGCCGCGCCGCTGAACGGGTTGAGGCGGACGACGGTGTTGGCCGTCCGGTTGGCCACCCAGATGTTGGCGCCGTCGAACGCGATGCCCCGCGCGCCCGTGCCGGCGG
>CAJBIS010000208.1 GCA_903953195.1 uncultured Actinomycetes bacterium | reverse complement strand
CTGCACCAGCGCGACAACCACCGACTGATCGAGACGCTCGTCCGGCTGCGCGACCTGGGCAACACCGTGCTGGTCGTCGAGCACGACGAGGACACCATCAAGGTGGCCGACCACGTCGTCGACATCGGCCCCGGCGCCGGCGAGCACGGCGGACGAGTCGTGCACAGCGGTTCGGTCGACGGCCTGCTCGCCAACGTGGAGTCGATCACCGGGCAGTACCTGGTGGGTGCCCGGTCCATCCCCGTGCCTGAACAGCGTCGGACTCCCGGCGACCAGTGGCTGAGGGTGCTCGGCGCCCGCGAGCACAACCTGCGCAGCATCGACGTCGACGTGCCGCTCGGCTGCTTCGTCGCCGTCACCGGCGTGTCGGGCTCCGGCAAGTCCACGCTCGTGAACGACATCCTGCTGCGGTCGCTGATGCAGCACGTGTACGGCTCGAAGGTGCCGCCCGGGCTCCACAAGCGCGTCGACGGCCTCGACCAGCTCGACAAGGTCATCGACATCGACCAGTCACCGATCGGTCGCACGCCACGTTCCAACCCGGCGACGTACACGGGCGTCTTCGACCACATCCGAAAACTGTTCGCGCAGACGCCCGAGGCCAAGGTGCGCGGCTATCTGCCCGGCCGGTTCAGCTTCAACGTGAAGGGCGGACGGTGCGAGGCGTGCTCGGGTGACGGCACGATCAAGATCGAGATGCACTTCCTCCCGGACGTCTACGTGCCGTGTGAGGTGTGCAAGGGCAAGCGCTACAACCGCGACACGCTCGAGGTCACCTTCAAGGGGCTGAACATCTCCGAGGTGCTCAACCTGCCGTGCGAGGACGCGCTCGAGTTCTTCTCCAACCAGCCGACGATCGCCCGGCACATGCAGACGCTCGTCGACGTCGGACTCGGGTACGTGCGGCTCGGTCAGCCGGCCACGACCCTGTCGGGCGGCGAGGCGCAACGCGTGAAGCTGGCCTCGGAACTGGCGAAGCGGTCGACGGGCCACACGATCTACCTGCTCGACGAACCGACCACCGGACTCCACTTCGAGGACATCCGCAAGCTCCTGACGGTGCTGTCCCGGTTGGTGGACCAGGGCAACACGGTGCTGGTGATCGAACACAACCTGGACGTCATCAAGACCGCCGACTGGATCATCGACCTCGGACCCGAGGGCGGCCGCGGTGGCGGACAGGTGATCGCCGAGGGCGCGCCCGAACTGGTCGCTGGAGTGGCCGGCAGTTACACAGGGCAGTTCCTGGCCCCGCTGCTCGCGCCGAGCTGACGACCCCGTCGCAGGCGCGTCTGCGGCCGTCGTGGCAGACGGCTCAGGTGATCTCGAGCATCCGCTCGAGCGCGACCCGGGCCCAGTGGGCCGTGTCGGCATCGACGGTGATCGGGTTCACGACGTTCCCCTGCACGAGTTCCTCGAGCACCCAGCACAGGTGTGCCGCGTCGATGCGGAACATGGTGGAGCACGGGCAGATGAGCGGGTCGAGCGACTCGACGACCTTGTCGGACTCGGCACCGAGCCGCTGCACCAGATGGATCTCGGTGCCGACGCCGACGACGGTGCCGGCGGGCAGCGCCTCGACGGCACGAATGATGAAGTCGGTGGAACCGACCTGATCGGCGAGCTCGCAGACCTCGTGCGAGCACTCGGGGTGCACGATCACGACACCGTCGGGGTGGCGCTCACGGAAGTCGGCGATGTGTTCGGGACGGAACCGCTGGTGCACCGAGCAGTGGCCCCGCCACAGCAGGAACGTGGCGTCGCGGATGTCGGCGTCGCTCAGGCCGCCCTGCTCCTGGTGCGGATTCCAGACGCGCATGTCGGCCTCGGTGAAGCCCATCTGGTAGCCGGTGTTGCGACCCAGGTGCTGATCGGGGAAGAACAGCACCTGCTCGGCCTTCGGTCCGTCGTCGCGGTGCAGCGCCCACTCGAGTACCGCACGGGCGTTGGTGGACGTGCACACGGCGCCGCCGTTGCGGCCGACGAACGCCTTCAGGTTCGCGGCGGAGTTCATGTACGTGATCGGCACCACCTTCGTGATGTCGGTCAGTTCGGCGACGGCGTCCCAGGCCTCTTCGACGGCGTCGATGTCGGCCATGTCGGCCATGGAGCAGCCGGCATTCAGGTCGGGGAGGATGACGTGCTGGTGGTCGCCGGTCAGGATGTCGGCGGACTCGGCCATGAAGTGCACGCCGCAGAACACGATGTACTCGGCCTCGGGATGCTCCTTGGCGAGCACCGACAGTCGGAACGAGTCACCGCGGGCGTCGGCCCACTCCATGACCTCGTCGCGCTGGTAGTGGTGGCCGAGGATGAAGAGCCGGTCGCCGAGTTCGGCCTTCGCCGCGCCGATGCGCGCCGCGAGGTCCTCGGGTGAGGTCTCCGTGTAGTCCTGGGGGAGTGGCCGCTGCAGTCGGAGCATGGATGACCTCCTGGTGCGCCTCGCTCGGCGGGCGAGCGGACCTTAGCGGCTGCCGCTGACAGCGAAGGTCGCGGACCGCTGGGGGTAGCGTCGCGGCGATGGTCGAGCGTCCCGCTGCCGGCACGATTCCCGACGCTCCGGGGAGCTACCAGTTCTTCGACGCGGACGGTCGCATCATCTACGTGGGCAAGGCCCGGTCGCTGCGCCAGCGTCTGGCCAACTACTTCCAGCGGCCCGAGCAGTTGCCGACGCGCACCGCCCAGATGGTGGCGACCG
>CAJBIS010000207.1 GCA_903953195.1 uncultured Actinomycetes bacterium | reverse complement strand
GCGGGGATCCGCGCCACCGTCTCCCACATGCCATCGGGCGACGTCGCCTCGGGCCGCCGCACTCCGAACGGCAGCACGAGTCCGACCCGCGGCACCGACCGGTTGTGGTCGGTGCCGGGTTGACGTTGACCCAGGGTCACGCCGAATCCCCGTGGGCGACGAGCGACCCGACGAGCGGGCCGATCGCCGCGGCCTCCTGAGCGAGACCGATCACGGTGTCGGCGAGGGCGTCGAGCTGATCACCCCGCACCTCGGTGACCGCGACGAGCACGTCGCCGTCCAGGGCGATCCGACCGAACCCGATCCCCATGTTGAGCTGATTGAGCTCGGTGAGCACGTCGACCTGCGGTTCGACACCGCGGGCGAGTTCGGTGGTGATCCGCCACAGGTCGGGTCGACCCACCGGCGCGCTGACCAGCACCGACGTCGCGCCACGCCGGACGACGAGACCGGCAGGCGTGACGACCGGGTTCAGCGACGCGAGCGCGGCCTCGATCGACAGCGGTCGCGGCACGGGCGTCCGCAGCGGCGTGAGGACGGCTCGCACCCATTCACCATCGAAGACGCTCACCGAACCGTCGGCTCGCACCGACACCTCGACGCACTCCTCCGCGATGCCGCCGACGATCGCGAACATCAGCTCGCAGTCGACACAGGTGGTCCATCGGCCCTCGGTGTCGCCGCTGACATCGGCGACGATGCGGTACGTCGCCCGACCACCGCCGTGGTTCGACCAGTCCGCGCCGATCGTCAGGCTGTCCGGCTCGATCGACAGACCGAATGGCGCCCGGTCCCGGGCGTGCACCGGGTGCCCGGTCCCTCGACCGGCCGCCAGCAGCAGGGCCTCCAGGTCGCGCCGATCGACGACGGCCGAGACCGCCGCGCCCGGCAGTCGTTCGGCGGCCACCACCTCGACCGCCGGACGCGCCGGAAGGTCCATGAGCGCGCTCCCCCGAGGCGCCGACAACTCGACGGAAGGTGCGCCGCCGCCGTCCCTGATCCGCAGCCCGAGGGCGTCATCGACCCTCGCCAGTTCCAGCGCCCAGAGGATCGCCCTCAGCGGCAGCCAGACAGGGCGGACCAGACCGGCCACACCGCCACCGCCGAGCAGGGTGACTCGACCGGTCGGCGTGGACACCGTCCAGTGACGGCGCAGCAGGTGGTCGACCGACAGCTGCACACCGGGCATGGTCCCGACCTCGTCGGACTGCACCCGGTCCAGCAGCCGGGCGACGGCGTGCAACTCGGTCCAGCGCAGCACGCTCGGTCCGTCCATGGGTTCTGTTGCTTCCATCACGCCACCTCCAAGTGGGTTGCGGGCACGTCGACGAACCCGAAGATCAGCTCCATCTGGCCCTCGCCGGGTTGTGCTGTGCGCCGGAGGCCGGGCGCGGCGTCGACCGCGGCCTCGAGCGCGAGCACCAGTCGGTCGGCCGGAAGTCGACCGAGATCCTTGAACGTCACGGTCCCGTCGTCACCGACGACCAACCAGTCGGTCGGGAGCGGCAGGCGGAGGTCGCCGAGCGCGAGTCGGAGCCGTCGCTGGAAGTGGTCGGCCCAGTGCGGCCGTGGGGCTCGCGGCCCGGTCTCGGGCAGGTCGCCGCCCGGCGGGTCGTGAGGTGGGT
>CAJBIS010000206.1 GCA_903953195.1 uncultured Actinomycetes bacterium | reverse complement strand
GGACCGGTTGCAGTTGCTCGGGAACCTCCAGAGTCTTGTCGCCGGAGATCCCGCCACCGCCGTGGACCCACACCAGCACCGGATGCGGTCCGGGCCCGCTTCCCTGCCAGATGTCCATCGTCTGGGTGCTCGAACACGCGCCCTCGACCGCCGGGTCGCACTCGGTCCGCTCGCCGTAGGCCACGTTCGACACTGCCGGTGGGGGCAGGGTGGTGGGCGGCGGTGGGGTGCCGTCGGCGCCCTCGGAACTGCAGCCGCTGAGTGCGTGCGACACGACGACGGCGACCAGCGCGGCCACGATGACGACGGCTGCCGGGCGGAGACGCACGGGAGCATGCTCCTGCGGCGCACGGTCGTGGTCAAGGCAGGCCGGGGCCGCGGCGGGGTGATCGCTCGGATCGTGCGGCTGGCTGCAAGGATGTCGTCGATGTCAGTCGTGACCCGCCGACCCCGGACCGCACTCGCCATGATGGCGGGACTCCTCGACAGCGCCCTGCCCGACGGTCGCCGCGACCGTCTGGCCGAGGTGGCCGACGTCATCGACTGGGACCCGCTCGAGAGTCTCACGGACGACCGGGCCGCCGAGGTGCTCCGTGACGCGGAGGTGCTGGTGGGTCACTGGGGCTGCCCGACGCTCAACGCCGACGTGCTGGAGCTCGCGCCCGAGCTCCGGATGTTCGCCTACGCCGCGGGCACCGTGAAGTGGCAGGTCACCGATGCCGTGTGGGATCGGGGGCTGCTCGTGACCTCGGCCGCGGCGGCGAACGCCGTGCCGGTCGCCGAGTACACGCTCGCAGCGATCCTGTTCGCCAACAAGGGCGTGTTCTCGTTCGCCGCGCTGGAGCGTGACCGGCAGTCGCTGGTGCCGTTGCCGTTCGAACGCTTCGGATCGGTCGGCCGACGTGTCGGCCTGGTCGGAGCGTCGCACGTCGGCCGGTTGGTGATCGACCTGCTCGCCGGACACGAGATGGACGTGGCCGTCGCCGACCCCTTCCTGAGCGACGCCGAGGCTGCTCGGCTCGGTGTGCGCCGAATGGAACTCGACGACCTGTGTGCGTGGTGCGACGTCCTGAGCCTGCACGCGCCGGACATCCCCGAGACGAAGCACATGATCGGCGCCGAGCAGTTGGCGCTGTTGCAGGACGGCGTGACGATGATCAACACCGCTCGGGGCGCGCTCGTCGACCCGGATGCGCTCATCGCCGAGCTGTCGACCGGCCGACTCGCCGCGGTCCTCGACGTGACCGAACCGGAGCCGTTGCCGTCGGACTCGGTGCTGCGCGGTCTGCCGAACGTGGTGCTGACACCGCACGTCGCCGGCGCAGTGGGGAGCGAACTGGTCCGTCTGGCCGATCTGGCCATCGACGAGATCGCCCGGTACGCCGGCGGTGAGCCGCCCCGCTACCCCGTGCGCCGCGAGGACCTCGACCGCATCGCCTGAACCGCGGCGCTCAGCCCGGGCGCGTCGACCGGATGGCCTCCTCGAACACCTCGACGGTGCGGGCGCCGATGTCGGACCACAGCACGTGCTCGCGGCGGGCCAGTGTCGCGGCTCGGGCCGCTGCGAGGCGCTCGTCGTCGAGTGCGTTGAGCGCTGCGGCGATGTCATCGGCGCGGTGACCCACGACGATGCCGGCGTCGCCGAGCATCTCGGTCAGGAAACCCCAGTCCGAGGTGAGCGACACCAGCCCGACGCCGACGGCGTCGAACACGGTGCCGGTGCCGAGCATGTCGCCGTCCGGTCGGAACGGCAGGGCGATCGCATCGCACGCGCTCAGCCGCAGTGCGTAGGTGGTCTCGTCGCACATGGCGTACGGCTCGGCGATCGCAATGCGTGGGTCGTCCGGAACCGGGTCGTCGGCGTCGAGCGACCAGCACGCCACCTGAAGGTCATGACGATGACTGCGGTGCACGCCCTCGAGGAACTCGCCGACCAGCTTGTCGGCGCGCGGCGCACCCATCAGACCGATGCGCAACGGCGCCGGTGTGAGCCCGAGCGCGCGCTCGGCCGCAGCCCGGTCGGTGAGTTCGTCGGCCCAGACCTCGCCGAAGTGGCCGTGTGGCACCACGACGTGCCGGGCACGTCCGGCGCCGTAGCGATGGAGGAACTGGTCGCGGCCCCAGTACGAGTGGTGGATGACGGCGTCAGCGGTGTCGGCCCACAGCTGGTAGATCGGGTCGTACACGTCGGGCCGTCGCTCGTGCGGGGTGAGGTTGTGCGCCGTCCACACGACCGGGATGCGACGCCGCATCAGGTCCTCGGCGATCCGTCGGTGCTCGGCCAGGTCGTCGAACGCCATCCACTCGGGCCAGTGGAGGTGGAACACGTCGACGGTCTCCGGGTCCGTGCGCCGGTCGCCGAGCGGGCCCCACGGTGACGCCATCAGCACGACGTCGTCGTCGACCGCTGCCGCCAGCTGTCGGTGGTAGTGGTGGTGGCGTTCGGTCGTGGCCACGCGCAGTTTCGGCGTGACGGTGACGGTGAGCGACGTCGTCGGTGCCGGCTCGACACGGATCTCGTGCACGGCGGCGAACTCGCCGGTGAAGCTGCGCCATTCCGCGATGCCGTCGACGACCACCCGGTCGACGCTCGCGGTGGTCGGCCAGTGCGGTCGCACCTCGACCCGGAGCGGCCGCCCGACGAGTTCGGGGACCATGAGCCCGAGCGCTGGCGGTGCAGCATCGAGGCGCAGGTCCCAGCGGCCGCGCACGCCCCGGCCCGCGAGGTCCCAGGTCACCTGCACGTCCCCGGGACTCGCCGGTGCGCCCGGTTCGGGGTCGAGTTCGAAGTCGCCACGCAGTCCGTCCCACCGTGCGGTCACCGCGCCGTTCCCGTGCCGCACCTCCAGTGGCACACCGCTCGGGGCCAACCGCTGCAACGGCCCGGTCACCATCGGGACCCAGCAGGCCAGTTCGCTGTCGACGGGGACCTCGAACACGCCCGGCGCGCGTGGCGCGGCCAGGTAGTCGCTGCGCGACGCACCGACGAACGGCACGACGATCCCGGGGCCGTCGCCGCGAGCGGACCACACCGATGCCGGTCGTTCGTCGTCGAACGTGACCAGGCGGTCGTGACGACGTCGCAGTCCAGATGGATCGGCGGTGACGGGTCCGTCGAGTTCGCCGAGCAGTGCGGCCGCCCACGCCAGCTTCCCGAGGATGTCGAAGGTCATCTGCAGGCGTCGGAACGTGCCCCGGTACCCGTACGGCGAACGATGACGGTGCGCGTCGATCGCACCCTCGCTGAACCACGACCGCAGGTTGCGGGTGGCGGCCAGTGCCCGCGCCGTCCATACGTCCGCCCGGTCGGTGTCGTGCGTCGGCGCGTGCGCGGCGAGCTCGACGGTCAGCGCGAGCGACAACGCCCCGATCGACCGGCCCCAGCTGATCGCGGTTCCATCGTCCGCGGCCACGGTGTCCGTCAGCGCATAGGCGGCGCGTAGCCCGCGTGACCAGACGTCGCCGAGTCGGGGTGCGAGTGGTTCGGTGAACAGCCAGATGTCGGCGGTGTAGATGTCGTAGCGGCCGATGCGATGGTTCGAGTCGTCCAGGTAGCCACGCGGGTTCGCCTCGAGCATGGCGCGCAGTCGCTCGATCAGCCCATCGAGGCGGGCGGTGTCCGTCGGGAGTCCGAGCTGTGCCCGTGCGTGTTCACAGCGAGCGAGAACGGCGGCGTAGTTGCGCGGCAGCACCGCGTCATCGAGGAGGTCGACCCAGTCCGACGAGTCGCACGCCAGCTCGACCTGTCGCCGTTCGCTGTCGGACAACGGTCCGAGCAGCGCGTTGTCGTCCCAGGGCCCGAACGCCTGCACGGTCTCGGCGATGCGGTACGAGAAGAACGTGTGCGTCGCCGGGCCGTCGACGTGGCGCAGCAACGTGCGCAGCATCTCGACGATGGATCGGCCGTTCAGGTCCTCGACCCCGCAGCGGTGCAGCAGTCCGAGCGTCGTGATGGCGTCCGCGGTGGCGTCGGCCTCGACGCGGTGACCGCCGAAGCTGGCCGGCAGCAGACCGTTCCGGGCGTGGATGCGGAAGTGGTCGGCGGTGACCTCGACGACCAGTTCGAGGAGCTCGGATCGCAGCCGATCCGAGTCCTCCGCCGGGGTGACAGACGTCATGCGACGACGGTACTTCGGACGTCCGGATCGGCACGCCGGCAGGCCCAGCGACTAGAAGAGAGCGGATGTCCGGAGCCAACCGGACGGCATCCGAGGAGGTTCCCATGCCTGAACTGCAGCGACCCGCGTTCCTGGACCGTGCGTCCGGCGAGATCGACCGTCTGGTCAGCGAGGCCCGTAGCGGCGCTCGTGGCGCTGAAGAGGTGATGGGCGAGTACTGGGACAACATCCAGCGGCTCGTCGACGACCTGCTCACCTGGGTGAGCCACGAGGTGTCGAAGGTGGCGTCCGATGTCTCGAAGGCGCCGCAGGCGCTGGTGGATGCCGCGAAGCCGGTGACCGATCGGGTCGTGCCGGGCGCGAAGCAGGCCGCCAAGCCGGCTGCGAAGGCGACGAACGCGACGAAGCAGGCGACCAAGAAGAAGCCGGCCAAGAAGTCGACCGCGAAGAAGGGCACGGCGAAGAAGAGCTCGGCCAAGAAGTCGACCGCCACGAAGAGCACCGCAAAGAAGAGCTCGGCCAAGAAGAGTTCGGCCAAGAAGCCGACCGCGAAGAAGAGCGCAGCCAAGAAGTCGACCGCGAAGAAGAGCGCAGCCACGAAGAAGTCCG
>CAJBIS010000205.1 GCA_903953195.1 uncultured Actinomycetes bacterium | reverse complement strand
TCGCGAAGACGCCGGCCATGGACTCGATGGCCGCCAACGGGGCCCACGTGAAGAATGCGCTCGTCACCACCTCCCTCTGTTCCCCGAGCCGCGCCTCGATCCTCACCGGCCTCTACACCTTCCGGCACCGAGTGATCGACAACAACCGGCCGATCCCCCCTGGCACGGTGTATTTCCCGCAGTATCTGCAGAAGGCCGGCTATGCGACGGCCTTCATTGGCAAGTGGCACATGGGGGGCGAGAGCGACGCGCCGCAGCCGGGCTGGGATCGCTGGGTGAGCTTTGCCGGGCAGGGGCACTACCTGCCGCCCACGCCCGACTCCACGCTCAACGTCGATGGCAAGCGGGTGAAGCAGGCGGGCTACATCACGACCGAACTCACCGACTACGCGATCGATTGGCTGAAAGAGCAGAAGCCCGCTGAGAAGCCGTTTTTTCTCTACCTGTCGCACAAGGCGGTGCATGCCAACTTCACGCCGGAGGACCGCTACGAAGGGACATGCAAGGACATGCCCTTCACCCGCCCCGAGACGGAGAGCCTCGCGGCCGCAGGCCGGCTCACGCCGCGGTGGCTGCGGGATCAGCGCAACTCATGGCACGGCGTCGAGTTTCCCTACCACAGCGACCTCGACATCGAACGCTACTACAAGCGCTACTGCGAGACGCTCCGTTCGGTCGACGACAGCGTCGGTCGCGTGCTCCGGCAGCTGAAGGAGATGGGGATCCACGACGAGACACTCGTGATCTACATGGGCGACAACGGCTTCATGTTCGGCGAGCATGGGCTGATCGACAAGCGGGTAGCCTACGAGACCTCGATGCGGGTGCCGATGCTCGTGCAATGCCCGGCCCTGATCAAGGGAGGCACGGTGCTCGACCAGATGGTGGCCAACATCGACGTCGCTCCCACCGTGATGGAGGCCATGGGGCTGAAGACACCGCCGCACATGGACGGCACGAGCTTCCTGCCGCTTGCCCGCGGGAAGAGCATCCCGTGGCGTGAGCACTTCCTCTACGTCTACTACTGGGAGAAGAACTTCCCGCAGACCCCCACCATGTTCGCCCTCCGCACGCCCACCCACAAATACATCACCTATTACGGCCTCTGGGATGCCGACGAACTCTATGACTTGGAAGCCGACCCGAAGGAGGCGACCAACCTCCGCTATGACCCGGCCCACGCGAAGATCGCCCGCCGGCTGGAAAACGAGTTGTACGGCCTGATGGGCGACCTCGGTGGCATGGAGATTCCACTCAACCAGCCCAAGGGCGGGATCAACGACAAGCGCCTCCGCTCGCGGGGGGGTGACCGAGCCGCGGATTTCCCAACGCCGTTCGTGGTCGATGAGCCGCTCAACCAGGATGCGGACTGATCCCGATCACATCCGGCTGTCCAAGCCCAACGCCGTGAGGCGTGGGGTGGCCCCCTGGCCTGGCCCTGGAATCCACGCGGTTTGCCCGCGGCCTCACGGCCGGTCGGCTCTCGCGCGGAAATCAGCGGAAACATGGGCCAATTCCAGGCCATCCGCCCCCATTTCCCCGCCTCCGGAAAACTCCCGTGGCACTTTTTCGGCCTCGGGCGGAAATAAGGATTGGAGGGGACTTTTATGACCCCTAGGAAATCTTTCAAGAACTCGGCTCATCGGCTGTGCGAGGGGGA
>CAJBIS010000204.1 GCA_903953195.1 uncultured Actinomycetes bacterium | reverse complement strand
GTCGAGTTGTCACTGTGGACGAGCATGGCGTCGCGGGCACGGGTGTAGTCGTCCCACTTGGCGAGCGCCGCCTCGTCGATCGGCGACATCTTCCACTGACGCAGCGGGTCGGTCCGGCGGGCCTCGAACCGCTTGCGCTGGTTCTTCTGCGACACCGCGAACCACAACTTGAACAGGTGCGTTCCGGACTCGACGATGCTGCGCTCGTAGCCCGGGACCTGCCGGAAGAACTCGCCGTACTCCTGCGGCGTGCAGAAGCCCATGACGATCTCGACGCCGCCGCGGTTGTACCAGGAGCGGTCGAAGAACGTGATCTCGCCGGCGGTCGGCAGGTGCTGCACGTACCGCTGGAAGTACCACTGTCCCCGTTCGGTGTCGTTCGGCTTGGGCAGGGCGACGACGCGGGCACCGCGTGGGTTGAGGTTCTCGGTGAAGCGCCGGATGGACCCGCCCTTGCCGGCGGCGTCACGGCCCTCGAACAGGATCACGACGCGCTGCTCGGCGTCCTTCACCCACTGCTGCACCTTGAGGAGTTCGATCTGCAGGAAGCGCAGCTCCTCGAGGTACACCTTGTTCGAGATCTTCTTCGGGTACGGAGACTGCGACTCCATGTGGTCGATCGTGAGGTCGTCGACGCTCACTTCGTTCGAATGCGGCACGGCACTCCCCCGTCGTTCCCGCGCTCCCGTGGCGCGGCCGTCGGTCACCCTACCAACGGGCTCGCCGACCGCTCCCACCGACGTCGTCCCCTCATCGTCGCACGACGACGCTGTCAGCCGGGCACACGACCTCGGGCCACGTCCACGAGACGCAGCACCTGCGGCACCCCGAATCGCGGGCGCATCGCGGCCGGCGACTCGCCGGGGGCGTGCAGCGGGATCCGCACCCGCAGCGCCCGGGCGCGGACACGGAACTCGACGGGCGGGTCGAGGACGATCGACTCACCGTCCAGGCCGGCGCTCACGGGCGCGGACGAGTCGATCCGGAAGGTCGGCGTGGACCAGCTCCGGACCCTGAGCGGGTCGAGCAGTCCCGACCCGTGGCTCAATGCCACGACGCCGAGCTGACCGTCGCGCAGGCTCGGCCGCGAACCGAACCCCCGACTCGGTCCGAACTCGTACGCGTTGTTCGACACGAGCACGACCAGCGCGGAGTCGTGTGCGCCGTCGGCGTCGTCGACGAACCGCAGATCGAGCGACTCCGCCTCCGGACCGATGAGCTCGGGCAGCTTCGCGAGCGCGGTGCCCACCTTGTGGTCGCGGTACTGGGCGTCCGCCACGACCTCGCCGTACACCCCGATCGACACGTTGTTGAGGAACAACCGGCCGTTGACCTCGGCGACGTCGACGTGGAACGTGTCGGCATCGTTGAACGCGTCGAGTGCGCCGATCGGGTCGGTCCGGTCGAGGCCGAGGTCGAGCGCGAAGTGGTTCCGGGTTCCGGCCGGCACGCAGACGAACGGGAGGTCCTGCTCGATGGCCACCTTCGCCACCTGCGCAAGAGTCCCGTCGCCACCCGCCGCACCCAGACAGTCGCTTCCGTCCGCCACGGCCGCCCGCACCAGCGCGTCGAGATCGTCGCCCGCGGTGAGTTCCACCACCCGGATGCCGCGGGCCTCGGCTGCGGTCGCCAGGTCGACACGCCGAGCAGTGCCGCCACCCGAGCGGGGGTTGATGAACAGCACCGCACGACTCGGACGCCGCTCTGCCCGCCGGCGCACAACCTGCCCCTCGACCGGAACCCGGTGCAACGCGGCGACACCGGCGGAACCCGCCAGGAAGATCACGGCCGCACCGACGAACACCCACAGCACTTCCCGATCGGACAACCACACGAGGTACAACGCGAGCAGAAGGAACGACACCGCAGCAGACGTCCAGACAACCCGCACGAGTCCTCGCCGACCGAGCGCGATCCACGCACACGGCGCCGCGGGGACGAACGCCACTGCGGCGAGCAACACC
>CAJBIS010000203.1 GCA_903953195.1 uncultured Actinomycetes bacterium | reverse complement strand
GCGCTCACGGCCGCCGACCTGCCGTACGAATGGGACGAGGCCGGCGATCTGATGGTGTACGAGGAACACGAGGCCGAGGTCGAGGCGATCCTCGAGCTGCTGCCCGACCCCGACGACGAGGACGATCTGCGATCGGCCGACGACGGACTCGCGGTGCACAAGCTGTTCGATCGTCTCTTCGCCGCGGCGGCGAAGCTCGCGAAGTCCCCGACGGACGGCTCCTCGGTGCTCGCGATCGACTCGGGCGCCGTCGACCTCGAGCAACTGTCACCGCCCTTCGGCTTCGAGCCGGCCGAGTGGGCGAAGCTCGTCGGGTGTGCCGAGTCGCTGCGCTCCGGTCTGAACGCCACCGGCGATGACGCCGTCGACGACGACGAGATCGCGGCGCGGGCGGCGGCGTTGCAGGCGTTCCTGGCCCGCTACGTCTGATCGGCACCGCGGTCGCGACCGGCGTTGCCTCCGACTGCGGTGCTGCGGTCGGGCGGCGGTATCTTGCGGTGTGCTGCTCGCCGAGGTGGAGGCCTTCTTCTCGCGTCCGATCGCCCCGACGCGTCGCGTGGCGCTCGGCCGGCTCGAACTGCCGACCGATCCGGCCCCCGGCTACGGCGGGATCCTGTTGGCCTCGATCGCCGCGGCGCACGCGCCGCTGCTCGATGACGACTTCGAGGCCGAGGCCCGAGCCCTGATGAACGAACTCGAGCGTGGCCGCCGCATCTCGCAGCCGCGACTCCGTCACCGGCTCCAGGAGGATCGGATCGGTCTCCAGCGGTGCACGCATCGCCTCATCGGCGACGAGTCGGGTGCACTGCGATTCGACCTCGACGACGAGGTCGGCACACCTGCCCAGCACGTGCTCTGCGCGCTCTACGCCGCTGGTCGGGCCCCTCGGGCGGTCCGTCACGAGGTGATGGCGGCGGTGCGGACCGGGTTCTCGTGGGGTGGTGGGCCCGGGCCGGCACTCGTGGCGCACCTCACCGGCCGGTCGGCGGGACTCTCGATGGAGGCGCTGCGCGATCCGATCGCCTGGGCGCTCGGCGTGCTCGACCTGCGGGGACCGGGGCGGGCGACGGCGACCGTTCCGAGTCGCAAGGACGTGCAGCGAGCCTTTCGTGACCAACTGCGCACTGCGCATCCGGATCACGGTGCGAGCGATGACGGCGCGGCCCAGCGGATCTCGGAGCTGTCCGAGGCCCGTCGCATCCTGCTCGGCGCCGGCTGAGCGCTGCGCCCGGCTGAGCCGTGGGACGTCGTCGCCGACCCACGGACGTGGGGGCCGTGGCGCTGTGGCCGGGTGCCGGGTCGTCGGTGGATCACCCGTCGCTCGTCGCACTGGGCGAGTCGCTCGACGTTCCCGTGTTCCTGGTCGACTTCCCCTACCGCCGGGAGGGTCGACGGGCCCCCGACCGGGCACCGAAGCTGATGGCGGCGGTGCGCGACGACGTGGCGCGACTGGTGGCGGAGCACGAGGTCGACCCGCGGCGACTGGTCATCGGCGGTCGCTCGATGGGCGGCCGCATCTGCTCGATGGTCGCTGCCGGCGCGGACGGCGATCCGCCGCTCCCGGTGGCGGGGGTGCTCCTGCTCGCGTACCCGCTGCATCCGCCGGCGAAGCCGGAGCGCCTGCGGACGGAGCACCTGGGGGATCTGCGGGTCCCCACGCTGTTCGTCTGTGGTGACCGGGACCCGTTCGGCACCCCCGATGAACTCGCCGAGGCACAGGCACTGGTGGCGGGCCCGGTGACCTCGGTGACGGTCCCGGGTGCTCGCCACGAACTCGCCGATGCCGATGACGTCGTCATCGCCGCGGTCCGGGACTGGCTGGGCTCGCCGCCACGCTGAGGCCCGGCGGGCTCAGCGGTTGAGGTCCTCGAGCTCGCGGCCGCTCGTCTCGGGAACCGCGAGCGCCATCACCGCGGCGACCACCGGTCCGATCGCCAACAGTGCGAACGCCGCCCCGAATCCGAGCTGGTCCGAGAGCGCGCCGGCGCCGAGCAGACCGATGACGGAACCGATGACCGCGATGGCGTTGAGTCCGCCGCGGGCGCCACTGCGCCGTGCCGTGGGGAACAGCTCGGGTCCGAGCACGCCCAGCGGTGCGATCGTGAGCGCGCCGAGCACCGAGGCCAGGAGCGCGGTGAGCCACATGGCCGCGCCGCCCACGGCGAAGAACGCGGCGCCGAACACGGCGGTCGCGACGAGCCCGGGGATGATCGTCCACCGACGACTCCGGGTGTCGGCGAGTCGACCGCCGGCGAGCACGCCGATCGCGGCCGGAGTGCTCGTGGACAGCACCAGCAACGTGATGAGTGCGCCGCTGAAGCCTCGCTCGGTGCGCAGGTAGTCGTTCTGCAGCTGCGACGCCGGCGCGACGAACACGTTGATCAACAGGAACATCCCGGCGAGCAGAGCGAATCGGGTGCCGCGGATCCGGCGGGGGTGGGACTCCCGGTCGTCGGCGACCATCGCGGCGAACCGTCCGCTCTCGGGCAGGTGACGGGACCCGCTGATGATGAGCGGGACCGCGGCCAGTCCGACGAGGAACACCAGCCGCCATCCCGCCGGACCCAGGTCGGCGAGGGGCAGCGCCAGCACCGCAATGCCGGCGCCGAGTCCGTAGGCGAGCGTTCCGAGCCCGACCGCCATCGCCCTCGACCCGGCGGGCAACTCCTCCACGCACACCGTGTCGACGGCGAGCAGCGCGGCGATCGACAGGTTGCGTGCGAGCAGCTGCAGCACCGTGAACGCCGCCAGCGTGGGGGAGAGGGCGGTGAGCAGTGTCGCAACCGCGGAGATCCAGAAGCAGACCAACGCGATCCGTCGCCGGCCCACCCGGTCGGCGAGCGCGAGGGCGATGAACGTTGCGATCGTGCCGATCCGCACGATCGCGAACACCGTGGTCTGCTGGCCGGCGGTGCCGTCGCCGAGGTCGGAGCTGACGAAGGTCATCACCTGCGTCAGCATCCCGAAGATGATGCCCCCGACGATGTTGAACAACGCCATGGTCGCCACCACGGTGGCCTGACGTGCGGAGAGGCGATCGGGAAACAACCACCACGGTTGCGTGCCCTTCGGGATCCGGCGGGTGGCGATCCGGCGGAAGAGCGGTGAGTACAGCCAGCGCCAGTAGGGGAACCCGAGCGTCCATCCGACGGTCTGCTCGACAGCGAACGCACGATCTCGGCCGCCGTCGCTGTCGTCGTCGCAGTCGTCGCTGCGGTCGCCGGTGTCGTCGTCGGTGCTGCTGTTCCACCGCACG
>CAJBIS010000202.1 GCA_903953195.1 uncultured Actinomycetes bacterium | reverse complement strand
CGACGACCTGTTCGGTCGCCGGATTGATGATCTCGTAGCGGTCCGACGGTTCGACCGCGGCACCGTCGATGACGAGCGAGTACGTGCGTTCTGCCATGCGATGACGCTACCGGTCGTCGTCGGTGACGGTCAGATCGTGCGAACGGACGGCTGCTCGGGTCGCGTACATCGCCGCATCCGCCGCACGAACGAGCTCCGCGAGCGGGGCAGGGACACGAGTGGTCGCCACGCCGACCGTCGCGGCGACGACGACGGGACCGACGCTGATGATGACGGGTTCCGCCAACGCTCGGTCGAGGCGGCGAGCGATCTCGTCGGATCGGTCCGGACTGCCGACCGGGCACAACACCACGAACTCGTCGCCGCCGAGACGAGCGACGCAATCGCCGGGTCGGGTCGACGCCCGCAGCCGATCCGCGACATGTCGGAGCAGTTCGTCACCGACGTCGTGACCGTGGGTGTCGTTGACGCCCTTGAACCCGTCGAGGTCCAGGTAGCACGCGGCGAGCCACACCGTGCTGGCCGGTGGTTCGAAGAGCTCCATCCCGCGTCGGTTGCAGACACCCGTGAGCGGGTCGGTCGTGGCCTCGACACGCAGCTGGTCCGTGGTCGCCACGACCTCGGTGATGTCGCTGAACGCTCCGATGAACACCTCGTCCGCGGCCCCATCGGCTGGCGAGGTGTCAGCCGACTCGCCGCTCGCGCCGGAGAGCCGTACCCGACCGATCGACACGTCGCACGGGAAGGAGCGGCCGACACTGCCCGAGATCGACACCCGCCCGCTCCAGTGGTCGACCTCCCCGGTGATCAGCGCGAGCAACTCGTCCCGAACGCGTTCGACGGCGTCGGGTTCGAGGAAGTCTCGAACCGAACGACCGACCAGCTCCTCTGCGGCAACACCGATGAGATCCGAGAGCGCCCGGTTCGCGAATCCGATGGTCGCCTGCGGCGCCACGACGATCACCATCGGGACCGGCACCACGTCGAGGACCGCCTCGACCGCCGACCTGGTGATCGAGCTGGCGTCGCCGCCTGCGGGAATGGTCATGTCCGACGCGTCCCGGTGATCGGGACCCCGCGACGGTCGGCCACGGCAACGCCCCTCAGCGCCCGGTGCAGCTCAGGGCTCGAGGTCGAGGCTGAGCAGCTTGATGGCGTTGCCGCGGACCAGCTTGCGCTGCACGTCGGCGGGCAGGTTGCCCATCTGCTTGAGCGCCACGTCCTTGGAGTGCGGCCACGTCGAGTCGCTGTGCGGGTAGTCGGTCTCGAAGCACACGTTGTCGATGCCGACCGCCTCGATGTTGGCGAGGCCGAAGTTGTCGTCGAAGAAGCAGCCATAGACCTGACGGAAGTAGTAGTGACTCGGCGGCTCGGGCACCTTGTCGCCGATGCCACCCCAGCCCCGGTTCTCCTCCCACACCTTGTCGGCGCGCTCGAGGATGTAGGGGATCCAGCCGATCTGGCCCTCGGAGTAGCTCAGCTTGAGCTCCGGGAAGCGCACGAGCACGCCCGAGAACAGGAAGTCGGTCATCGACGCCATCGCGTTGTTGAACGTGAGCGTGGAGCCGACCGCCGCCGGGGCATCGGCCGAGGTCGACGGCATCTTCGACGACGAGCCGATGTGCATGTTGACCACGGTGCCGGTCTCGGCGCACGCCGCGAACAGCGGGTCCCAGTAGCCGTCGGCGTCGTGGATCGACGGAAGCCCCAGATACGGCGGGATCTCGGAGAAGGTGATGGCCCGGCCGCCGCGCTCGGCGTTCCGTCGGACCTCGGCGGCGGCAAGCTGCGGGTCCCACAGCTGCACGATCGCGAGCGGAATGAGTCGCCCGTTGGAGTCGCCGCACCACTCGTCGAACTGCCAGTCGTTGTAGGCCTTCACGCAGGCGTCTGCGAGTTCCTTGTCGGAGGCCTCGAGGAACCGCTGACCGCAGAACCGGACGAAGCTCGACGGGAACGACATCGACGCCTCGGTCCAGTTGGCGTCCATGTCGGCGATCCGGGCCGCCGGGTCCCAGCAACCGTGTCGCATCTCGTCGTAGGTGATCGGGACGACCTGCACCTGGTCACGCTCGAAGCCCACTGCGGCCTCGAGCCGGGTGAGTGGGAAGCGACCGTCCTCGAACGACCACCAGTCGCCGACCTCGCCGTCCTCGTCGGGCTCGAAGCTGAACACGCCGCCGACGAAGTTCATCGTGCCCTTCTGGCGGAACGACTTGGGTCCGACGTCCTTGAACTTCTCGGGCAGACGGTCCTGCCAGACGTTCGGCGGTTCGATCACGTGGTCGTCGACGGAGACGATCCACGGGAGGTCGGTATCAGCGGTGGCGGAGGCGGGCGACGACTCGGTCATGGCTGCAGGGTACCCCCACACTGAAACACGTTCTACTCACCCGCGACCGGCGTCTCACCCGGCGCTGCCGCTCCCGCCGAACATCTCGAGCAACGGCCCGAGCACCGGGTCCATCTGATCGGACGGCAGCATCGTGCCCCCGTCGAGCACCAGATTCTGACCGGTCATGTAGCTCGACGCCGGCGACAACAGGAAGGCGATGACCGATGCCGTCTCGTCGGCGGTGCCGATGCGACCGAGCGGCGTGCGGGCCTCGATCCCCGATCGGGCCACCTCGTCCTGCACCAGCACGTCGTTGAGCGGCGTGTGGATGAAACCCGGTGAGACACAGTTCACGCGCACCTCCGGCGCCCACTCGAGCGCCGCCGCACGCGTGAGGGCGATCACCGCCGCCTTCGCCGCCGAGTACGGAGCCTCGCCACGGGTCGGGCGCACCCCGGAGACGCTCGCGACATTCACCACCGATGCCGGTCCCCCGCCCTCGGCCGCCCACGACCGGAGCAGCGGCGCCGCGGCGCGCAGACAGTTGAACGCCCCCGTGACGTTGACCCGCCAGATGAGGTCGACCTCGGCGTCGGTGTAGTCCTCGAGCGGTTTCAGGTTGCCGACGCCGGCGTTGTTGACGAGCCCCGCCAGTCCTCCGAGTTCGGCGTCCGCACGACGCATGGCGTCGTCGACCTGCTCCGACCGGGCGACGTCCGCGACCAGCGCGAGCCCGCCGATCCGCTCCGCCACGGCACGAGCACCCGACTCGTTGCGGTCGAGGACCCCCACGGCGACGCCCGATGCCGCGAGCAACTCACACGTCGCGGCGCCGATGCCGGATGCGCCACCGGTCACGACCACCGCGCCCACCGGCGAGCTCACGCCGACGCCGTTCCAGCCGCGCCGCCCTCGACGTCCGACCTGGTGCCGTCGATCACGATGTTCGGCTCGTCGGTGATGATGAACTCGACACGGCTCATGTCGAGGAACCGTCGCTCGTCCGGGGCGATGAGTTCGCTGTAGCCGGGCTCCGAGATGAACGCGGCGAAGTCGTCGATCGAACGGAACCACTGGACGGCCACGCCGTCGACGTCGTCGGTCCCCGAGAGCCCGTCGTCGCGGTGGCGGGGGTGCTGTTCGTAGCGGACGATGTGCCGCGCCAGTTCCGGGGTGCCGGCGATGAGCGGGCCGTGGTTGTCCCGCCAGTGGGCCACGAACTCGTCGCGGCTCAACGCCGGGTTGCGGCGCAGGAGCGCAAACATCTTGACCATGGGGCCTCCTCGGGTCGACGGTCCGTACGGGACCCGGCTGCGGGCCCCGACCCATCGGTGTGTGCCGAGGTTAGGCTCACCCCGTGACTCCCCGCCGCGACACCAACGCACCGTTCCGGGCGCTCCCGATGTTCGCCGACTGTTCCGAGCACGAACTGTCGGAGATCGACCGACTCGCCGACGAGGTGCACGTCGAGGCCGGCCGGACGATCATGCGACAGGGCGATCTGGGTCAGGAGTTCGCCGTGATCGTGTCGGGGACCGCCGAGGTCGTGAAGGACGACGTCGTCGTGGCCACCCTCGGCGCCGGCGACTACTTCGGCGAGGTCGCGCTGCTCGAGGCCGTCCCACGCACCGCGTCGGTGGTCGCGGCGACCGACCTGGTCCTCGAGGTGATCGACCGCCGCGGCTTCAACACCCTGCTCGACGACCTGCCGCAGCTCAGCCGCTCGATCCTCCGTGGCACCGCTCGACGACTCACCGAACTCGAGGCCGAGTGCCAGCGCCTCCGACATGAACTCGACGACCTCCAGCAAGGGAGCACCACGTGAAGACCATCGCCAACATCATCTGGTTCGTCCTGAGCGGCGTCTGGCTCGGGATCGCCTACCTGATCGCCGGGCTCCTCGCCTGTCTCACCATCATCGGCATCCCGTTCGGCATCCAGTCCTTCAAGCTCGCGGGCTACGTCATGTGGCCGTTCGGCCGGACGCTCGCCGAGAGCAGCGGCCACCGCTTCTCGAAGGGCGTGATGAACGTCATCTGGATCATCGTCGGGGGCATCTGGCTCGCCATCACCCACGTGCTCCTCGGCGCGCTGCTGTGCCTGACGATCATCGGGATCCCGTTCGGCATCAAGAACTTCTCGATGGCGAAGCTGGCGCTGTTCCCCTTCGACTACGCCGTGGTGGACCGTGACGTCGACCCGGCTCCCGCCGAGTCCGGTCCCGTCCTCACCGACTGAGCCGCTCCGGTCGTCCGCTCAGGCGAACACCTGCGGCCAGACCTCGGCGCCGAACCGCTCGATCTGATCGCACAGCTCCGAGGCGGACCGCGCCACGAACCGCAACTGGAACTGGTTGGCGCCCGACGAACGGAATCGGCGGAGGCCCTCGGCGACCTCGGCGGGCGACCCGGTCATCGTCCACTCGGGCACCTCGAAGTCGGGGTCACCCAGATGGATGGGCGGGCAGTTGATCCCCAGATCGAACCGCTCGGGCAGGCCCGCGGCGGCGCGCTCGGTGTGAATGAGTTCGACCGCCGCACGCATGCCCATCTTCGGCGGCCCCTGGGGCAGCCAACCGTCCCCGAGTCGGGCGGCTCGACGGATCGCAGCCGGTGACGAGCCGCCCACCCAGATGGGCGGACCGCCCGGTCGCGACGGACGGGGCTGCATGCCGACGCCCACCTCGGCGCCGGGGCCACCCACCGTCGGGTACTCCTCGGCGAACGCGACCCGGATGACACCGATCGCCTCGTCGACGGCCGGGCCGCGACGGTCGAAGTCCGCGCCGAGCAGCTCGAACTCGGCCTGCAGGTGACCGGCGCCGACCCCGAGGATCGCCCGGCCGCCCGTGAGGTGGTCGAGTGTGGCGAACGCCTTCGCCGTGATGAGTGGATGGCGGTACGGGAGCACGTAGACGTGACTGAGCAGGTGGGCCTGCTCGGTCAGCGCGCCCAACCAGCCCAACGTCGCGACCGTGTCGTACCAGACGG
>CAJBIS010000201.1 GCA_903953195.1 uncultured Actinomycetes bacterium | reverse complement strand
GCTCGTCTCGTGGTGCTGGTGATCGTGCGCAGTGTGATCGTGCGCAGTGTGATCCGCATCGCCGCCGTGCCGGGGCCGCTCGGGGTGAGCACCGGTGTGCCGTGGCGGCGGCACCGCGGCCGAGTAGCCGATGCCCTCGACCGCGCCGATGAGGTCGTCGACGGTGACGCTGGTCGGGTCGTAGTCCACCCGAGCGGTGCCGAGCGCGAAGTTGACCGAGGCGTCGACGCCGTCGAGTCCGTTCAGTTGCTGTTCGACCCGGTTGGCGCAGGACGCGCACGTCATGCCGCCGACCGTGAGGTCGAGCCGGTCGAGCCCGGGCAGGTCGGTGTCGGTGGCGGCGCTCATCAGGACCTCACCAGTCGCGTGATGGCCTTCGAGGCCTCGTCGAGCTTGGTGTCGAGCGCGTCGGGATCAGAGGCGGCCTCGGCAACGCAGTGGTGCAGGTGGTCCGAGACCAGCCCCAGTGCCACACCCTGCAGCGCCTTGGTGGCGGCGGCGACCTGCGTGAGCACGTCGATGCAGTAGACGTCCTCGTCCACCATGCGCTCGATGCCCCTGATCTGACCCTCGATCCGGCGGAGCCGGTTCAGGTAGGCCTGCTTGTCGGCGGTGTATCCGTGCATGCCGCCCAACATACCCCCATGGGGTATGTGCCGCAACGTGATCGGCGCCAGCCTGAGTGGTCGGCCGTCACGTGCCCGGCGACGATCCCCCGCCGTGGTGACGGACCCACGCCGACATGGCGACCCCCGAGGCCACACCCGCGTTGATCGAGCGGGTGGACCCGAACATGGGGATGTCACGCACCTCGTCGCACACCGCGAGCGCGTCATCCGTCAGTCCCCGCCCTTCCTGGCCGAACACCAGCACGCACCGGAGCGGCAGCGGCGACGACTCGAGTGGGACGGAGCCCTCGATGTTGTCGATCCCGACGAGCACCAGCCCCTCGGCCCGGGCGAACGCGGCCAACGAGGTGGCATCCGGATGGTGGTGCAGGTGGACGTAGCGGTCGGTGACCATGGCGCCGCGCCGGTTCCAGCGACGTCGGCCGACGATGTGGACCGCGGCGGCGCCGAACGCATTGGCGTTGCGGACGACCGTCCCGATGTTCATGTCGTGAGCGAAGTTCTCGATGGCGACGTGGTAGCCGAACCGCGTCGTGTCGAGGTCGGCGACGATCGACTCGACGGTCCAGTAGCGGAACCGGTCGACGACGTTGCGGCTGTCGCCGTGCTCGAGCAGCTCCGGATCGAGCCGCGGGTCGTCGGGCCACGGCTGCGGGTGGGGCCCGACACCGCGCACCGGGCCACCGAACCACTCGTCCGTGGTACCGCCGAGCGCCTCACCGGTCTCGTCACCGGCGTCCGACCCGCCGGCGGCGTCAGGGCCGGGTTCGCTGCCGGGCGCATTGTCGGTCACGACACCGGACCGTACCGTGGAGCCGTGACCGACTCCGCCGACCCCGCCGAGGCGCCCGCCGCCGTCATCCTGATCGCCCACGGCAGCCGCAACCCGGCGGCGCAGGCCGACCACCGCGTGCTGTGCGAGCGGGTCGCCGATCGAACCGGCGCCGGCGTGCGCGCCGCGTACCTGGAGCTGGCCGAGCCGAGCATCCCGGATGCCATCGATGTCGCCGTGGGCGAGGGCGCGACGCGGGTCCGGCTCGTGCCCCTGTTCCTCCACACCGGCAACCACGTGGCTCGTGACATCCCCGAGATCGTCGAGGCCGCCCGGCTCCGACACCCGGACGTCGACATCGAGCTCGAGACCCACGTCGGCGCGGATCCCGGACTGGTCGACCTGGTCGCCGACCGCATCGGCTGACCGCTCGGCGGTCGCCTGAGGGAACTCCCGGGGTGCAGGTCAGGTGTGCCGCGGGCTCCGGAGCGGGTCGCCGGCCGTTGACTAGGTTGGCCCTGTGGGGCGACTGGTGAATCAACGGGTGAAGCTGCCGATCGTGGCGACCGTGTCGCTCGGGATCATCGCCGTCGCGCTGCTCGGCCTGCTCGCCTTCGGCGTCATCGGTGCGCTCGACCCGTTCGGCTCCGAGACCGTCGACCGGTCCGGCCCGGCACTGCTGCAACGGATCCGCACGCTCGAGGAGTTCACCGCCGCCGAGGCGAGCTTCACTCAGGACGTCGACCTGCAGGACGACGCGAATCTGCTCCCCGACTTCATCCAGGGGGAGCGGGTCACCGCACTCGTCACCGGCTCGGTGCGAGCGACCGTCGACTTCAGCCAGCTCGACGACGACGCGGTCCAGGTGTCCGACGACCGCTCCACGATCCGCATCCGCCTCCCCCAGCCGACGCTGAGCGACCCCGAGATCGACGAGACGTCGACGCGGATCGTGGCCCGCCAGCGAGGACTGCTGAACCGCATCGAGGACGCGTTCTCGTCGAACCCGTTCGACGACGCCGAGGTGTACCAGGCCGCGCAGGACAAGCTCGATGACGCCGCCGCCGACTCCGACGTCCTCCAGCAGGCCCGCGACAACACCGAACGATGGTTGACCACGTTCCTGCAGGCCGCCGGCTTCACGAATGTCGAGGTCAGCTGGACGGAGGAACCGAGGTGAGCGACATGTCGGACGTCCCACAGACCCCCGAGGCCGCACCTCCGCCACCGCCCGTCGTCTGGGCCGCGCAGGTCCTCGGCGCGTCGCGCGTCTACGGGAGCGGCGATGCCGAGGTCCGGGCGCTCGACAACGTGACCGTCGGCTTCGAACGGGGTCGGTTCGCAGCGATCATGGGGCCGTCCGGGTCCGGCAAGTCGACGCTCATGCAGTGCGCCGCCGGCCTCGACCGCCTCACCGCCGGTCAGGTGATCATCGGTGACGTCGACATCACGCGGCTCAACGAGAAGCAGCTGACACTGATCCGACGGGAGCGCATCGGCTTCATCTTCCAGCAGTTCAACCTGCTGCCCACGCTCAGCGCCAAGGAGAACATCACCTTCCCGCTGGACCTCTCGGGCCGGAAACCGGATCCGGCATGGTTCGACCACGTCGTCGACACCGTCGGCCTCCGCGACCGACTCGACCACAAGCCGTCCGAGCTCTCGGGCGGCCAGCAGCAACGCGTCGCCGTCGCCCGCGCGCTGGTGGAGCGACCCGAGATCATCTTCGCGGACGAACCGACCGGCAACCTCGACTCGCACTCGTCGGGCGAGATCCTCGACTTCCTGGTCCGTGCCGCCGCCGAGTTCCAGCAGACCGTCGTGATGGTGACCCACGATCCCGTCGCCGCCGCCCGATCGGACCGGGTGCTGTTCCTCGCCGACGGCCACATCGTGAGCGAGATGGTGCAGCCCACCCG
>CAJBIS010000200.1 GCA_903953195.1 uncultured Actinomycetes bacterium | reverse complement strand
GCGCCTGCGCGACTCCGGCCCAGTCGGATACGCCAGGGGTCCCAGGGTGCACTGGGATTCGCCAGAGGCAACCTCCGCCCACGAATCGGGACACACCCAGTCAGATGCCGAGGCAGTTGCCGTCGCGGTAGCAGACGCTGGTGGCCCCTCGGGCACTGACGCAGGGGTGCGGGCCGGTGAAGTCGATCCGGCGGAAACCCTGATCCGCCAGGAGCTGCAGGCCGGGGCGATACGACTCGCGTTCGCTGTTGTCCCAGATGATCACGCCGCGCTCACTGAGCGCCTCGACGGTGGCAGCTGCGCACTCGTTGCGGCGCCGGCCATCGATGACGACGATGTCGAGGGGGCCGTGCCGAGCGATTTCGTTCACGTACCCGTCGGAGTCGACCGGGTGAAGCGCAACGCTGGCGTTCGTTGCGAGCGAGTCCGTCACCGTCGCGTGCCAGCCGGCGTCGTGCTCGCACGATCGGACCGTTGCCACACGCTCGGCGAACCAGCGCGTCGACGCTCCCGCGCCCCACTCGAAGACCGTGGCGTCCGGCGGCAGCCGGTCGCTCAGGAAGTCGATCGCCGGGTACGTGAACCAGGGGATCGTTCGGCCGCCGCCGTCGACCGGGCGGCCGTCGTGCCGCGATCTCGGCCAGCCGATCTCGGCCAGGTAGCCGCTCCGGGCCATGTGGAGCGCGTCGAGCGCCGAAACGCGACGCAGTGCCTGTCGCAGTCGTGTCGGGAGCGGCATTCCGCCACCCTACCGGCGGGCCGGAACGGCACCGGATTGGCCCGGAACGCTCGGCACGGGGCAGCCGCGCGCCGTAGGGTCCGCACATGGCACTCGACATGCGGATCGGCATCAATGGAGCAGGCAGTCTCAACAACCTCGACGAGGTGATCGCCGGTGCCCGCCGGGCCGAGGCGGACGGGTTCGACTCGTTCTGGATCGCCCAGATCTTCGGGGTCGACGCACTCACTGCGTTCGCCGTCGCCGGACGTGAGGTGCCTCGCATCGAACTGGGCACCGCGGTCGTGCCGACGTTCCCGCGCCACCCGATGATGCTCGCCGGGCAGGCGCTCACCACGCAGGCCGCGACCGGTGGTCGCCTCACGCTGGGCATCGGACTCTCGCACCAGATCGTGGTCGAGCACATGTGGGGCTACTCGTGGGACAAGCCGGTGCGCCACATGCGCGAGTACCTGGACGCGCTGCTGCCGATGCTCCGCGGTGAACAGGTCGCCCTGACCGGCGAGGACGTCGTCTGCCACGGCGGCGTCGAGGTCGCGAACGCCGACGCGCCACCGGTGCTGGTCGCGGCGCTCGGCGCGCAGATGCTCAAGGTCGCGGGCGAGCGCGGCTGCGGGACCATCACCTGGTGCACCGGTGAGCGCACGCTCGCCGAGCACGTCGTACCCAAGCTCACTGCTGCGGCCGAGGCCGGCGGTCACGGCCGCCCGAGGGTCGTCGCCGGCCTGCCGGTCGTCGTCACGTCCGACCCGGACGCCGCTCGTGCCCACACCGCTGAACTGCTGGTCGTCTACGGCGGCCTCCCGTCGTACCGGGCGATGCTCGACCTCGAGGGCGTCGACGGCCCCGAGGAGGTCGGCATCTTCGGTGACGAGGAGTACGTCGTCGCCGCCCTCGGTCGGCTGGCCGACACCGGCGTGACCGACTTCGGTGCGGTCATCAGCGCGACCAGCGCCGAGGATCACGAACGCACCTGGAACCTGTTGCGCCAGCTTCGCTGAGGCGACCTCAGCGTGGGTCGCGCCACATGAGGAACAGATCAGGGCCGCGACCCTTGTCCAGATGCAACACGTCGACGACCTCGAAGCCGAACCGCCGGTAGTACGGCACGTTCGACTCCTTCGACGACTCCAGGTAGCAACCGACGCCGGTCTCGTCGGCCCGGTCGGTGACCGGTCGGACCAGCGCGTCGCCGTGGCCGCGCCGCTGATGATCCGGGTCGGTGCCGAGCAGTGCCAGGTACCAGTGGGGTTCGTGTGGGTGGCGAGCGTCCACTTCGGTGAGCGCGCCGAGTCGCGCTGCGCCGCGCAGTCCGAGCGGTCGGATCACCCGGTGGGCCCGTCGCAGGTAGTCGCCGGTCGTCGCCGGGCGGGCATCGGGTCCAACCCACACGGCGTGGGCCTCGTGGCCATCGGTCGCCGTCACCTCGCCACCGAGCTCGGCGTGCAGGTGGGCGAGTTCACCGAGCACCGCTGCGGCGCGATCCGCGCTGTTGCGACCTCGGATCAACCACGTCCACACCGGATCGTCAGCGAATGCCCGGCCGAGCGAACGGCGTACCGTCCGGTACACGTGGCTGCCCCGGAGATCATCGGGAAGGCGGCGCACGCCCGGATCGCTCACGCCATCATGTTCGCACGGGTCGCTCCGCTCGACCCGCACGCGTGTGAGGGGTGCCGGCGTCACGCCCACATGTGAGCGAGTCGGGTGGGAAGGTCACGCTCACGGAACCGCTCGTACGACCAGACCCCGCCGAGTTCCGGCAGGTCCGGGTGGTCGAGGACGGGCAGGAACACGGTGCCGATGATGCCGTCGATCGACCACTCGGCCGTCACGTAGAAGGTGTCCTCCCACTCGGTCACCAGTTGGTGCTCGGCCTCGCTGATCGGACCCACGAGGTCGATCTCGCAACGCGCCGCCGGGTCGTGCAGCAGTACCGGGTAGTCGCGGCCGACGAGTTCGGCCGGGTACCAGCCTTCCAATGTTGCCGGGCGGGCCGGAACCGACCGACCGAGGAGCGCCTCGACGACCTCTGGCGATCGCAGCGTTCCGTAGGCGATCAACCAGCGCACCCGCGGCTCCGACGTGAGGCGCCCGCAGCGTCAGGCCGCCGGCGGTTCCTCGTTGAAGTACTTGCGGTACAGCGCGGCGTAGGTGCCGTCGGCCTTC
>CAJBIS010000199.1 GCA_903953195.1 uncultured Actinomycetes bacterium | reverse complement strand
CCGCACGACGAGCACTTCGCGGAGCTGTGCGATGAGCTCGGCCTCTACGTGGTCGACGAGGCCAACGTCGAGTCGCACGCCCGGCAGACGTCGTTGTGCCACGACCCCGCGTACGCCGGCACGATGGTCGAGCGGGTCGAGCGCATGGCGCGTCGTGACGTGCACCATCCGAGCGTCATCGTGTGGTCACTCGGCAATGAGTCCGGCGACGGGCCGCCCCAGGCCGAGGCCGCAGCGTTCCTCCGGCGCTTCGACCCGTCCCGGCCGGTGCAGTACGAGGGCCCGTTCATGCACGACCTCTTCGCCACCGCCGACGTGAGCGACGTCGTGTGTCCGATGTACGCGTCGGTCGCCGACATCCGTGCCTGGGCCG
The DNA here is from genome assembly GCA_903953195.1 of uncultured Actinomycetes bacterium. Taxonomy (GTDB): domain Bacteria; phylum Actinomycetota; class Acidimicrobiia; order Acidimicrobiales; family Microtrichaceae; genus SXMI01. The sequence goes on along the minus strand of CAJBIS010000199.1, from coordinate 14,749 downwards.
AGCGTGGTGACGATGTGCGTCGACCGCTGATCCTGTGCGAGTACTCGCATGCCATGGGCAACTCCAACGGTTCGCTCAGCGACTACCGCCACGCCTTCGAGACGGTGCCGGGCCTGCAGGGCGGGTTCATCTGGGAGTGGCTCGAGCACGGGATCGCGCTCGGGGACTGGGACGGCCGCACCGTGTGGGGCTACGGCGGCGACTTCGACGACCATCCGAACGACGGCAACTTCATCTGCGACGGGCTGGTGGCCGCGGACCGCACGCCGCATCCGGCCATGGCCGAGGTGCACCACCTGGGCCGACCGGTCCGGGTCCGGGCGGCCGGACGAGGTCGACTGCGGATCGACAACGACCGGTGGTTCACCGACACGTCGGATCTGGTCGCCCGCTGGCGCGTCGAGGTGGCGGGACGTGTCGTCGCCCGAGGACGGCTGACGCTCGAGGCCGTGCTCCCTCGCGGGCACGCGTTCGTGGACGTCCCCGCCGAGCGGCCCGGGCTCGAACCGGGCGAGGAGGCGTTCCTCACCGTCGAGTTCGCACAACGGCGGGCCACGCCGTGGGCGCCCGCCGGACATGTCGTGGCCCGCGACCAGCTGCCGTTCGGCCGACGCCGTCCGGCACGCCGGACCCGGCGTGGGGTCCCCACGATCGGGATGGAGCCGGCGGTGTTCCGCCCGGTCGCGTTCCGGGCGCTCGTCGACAACGACGCCATCCAGACGTCGTGGATGCGCGAGTGGCAGACCCGGCTCGACGACCGCTGGACCTCGGCGCTGCACGCGCAGGTGGCACTCGTCCCGGACGTCGACGGATGGTGGCTGCTCGAGGCCGCGTTCACGCTGCCGGACGAGGCCGCCGACCCACCGCGGCTGGGCCTGGTCGCCGAGCTCCCGGCGGCGTTCGGCGATCTGGAGTGGTTCGGCGACGGTCCGCACGAGTCGTACTCCGACCGACGGGCGTCGGCGACGGTCGGACGGTGGACGTCGACGGTGGCCGACCAGTACGTGCACTACGCGTTCCCGCAGGAACACGGCAACCACACCGGTCTGCGGCGGTTCGCGCTGCGCGACGCACGCGGCGGCGAGCGCTTCGAGCTGGTGGCCGAGTCGCCGGACCTCGAGTTCGGCGTGCGCCACCACACCGACGCCGAACTGTTCGCGGCGCGACACCCGTCGGACCTGACGCCGCTGAGCGCACCGCGTGTCACCCAGGTGTTCGTCGGCTTCAACCGCGGGCTCGGCACGGCATCGTGCGGACCCGACGCCGCCGAGGAGCACCGGATCGCCGCCGGCACACGGACCGTGCGCGCCCGGGTGCGTCGCGCACGCGACTGACCGCCACCCCCGGCGTCTCAGCCCAGTTGCTGCGCCGCGTCCTCGAGCTGGGCGCGAAAGTCCGGGTGCGCCACACGCACGAGCGCCTCGGCCCGCTCGCGTACCGTCATGCCGGACAGTTCGGCGGCGCCGTACTCGGTCACCACGACGTCGATCTGGTGCCGTGGGGTGGTCACCACCATCTCGGGTGCGAGGTTCGGGACGATCCGGGACAGGCGTCCCTCGGGCGTCTCGACCGAGGACCGCAGGCACAGCAGCGACGAGTCGTCGATCTGCAGGCCGGCTCCCGCCAGGAAGTCCTCGTGGCCGCCGGCGCCCGAGTGCTGGCGGCCGCCGATCGTGTCGGCAGCGACCTGACCGTAGAGGTCGACGGCGGTGGCACCGTTGATCGACACGAACCGGTTGTTGTCGGCGATCAGCCGGGCGTCGTTGACGACGTCGACCGGCAGGAACCTCACGTCGGGGTTCTCGTGCAGCCACTCGTACAACTCGGGGACGCCGGCGGCGAACGTGGTGACCGAGAACCCGTCGAACTCGCCCTTGTTGGCGTTGGTGACCTTGCCGGCCTGGTGCAGTCGCATGAGCCCGTTGGTGAACATCTCGGAGTGCACCCCGTACCCGCCGCCGTCGCCCTCGGCGAGCAGTGTCGCGATGATCGAGGGGATCGCGCCGATGCCGGTCTGCAGTGTGGCGTTGTCGGGGATGAACCGGCTCGCCTCCTGGGCGATGGCCCGGTCGATGTCGGCGGGCTCCGCGTCGGCGAGGTTGATCGGCTGCGCGTCGGTCTCGAGGAGCACGTCGATCTCGTCGACGTGCAGTCGGTGCTGGTGCTCGGGCGGCAGGCCGAACGTGCGCGGGTAGGCGTCGGAGTACTCGACGACCAGCACGCGTTCCGGGTCGGCGCCGCAACGGTGCAGTTCATCGACCATGGCACCGGCGTGCAGTGAGAGGCTCAGGTAGCCGTCGGCGTCGGGGGGCGCGCACGCCGTGGCCATGACCCGCGGCGCGAGCCGCTCGACGATCGGCCCGAAACGTCGGAAGTCGGCGGGGACGTACTGCACGTCGGCGCCGCTGTCGCGGAGGATCCGTTCCGCCGGACCGAAGAATCCGCTGCGGTACCGCACGTTCGGCTTGGTCAGGACCTCGTAGAAGTCGGTGAGCAGCGCCCCGAACATCTGGAGGTCCACCCAGTCGTCACGCCCGCCGAGCGCGTGGAGGAATCCGATGGGGTGCGCCGGACCCAGGCCGACGGCCAGGACGTCCCGCGGTCGAACGATCTCGGCGGCCTCAGCCGCGGAGTTGACTCTCAGAGTGGGCATGTCCGGACCGTAGCGTTCCGGCCCAGCTCGAGAGCGCCTGTTCCAGTTCGACGGCCCGGGCGGGCAGTGCGTCGAGCGTCACCGGTCCCGAGATGTGGAAGCCCTGCACGTAGTCGCACCCGATCTCGGCGAGCAGGTCGAGGGTGGCGCCGTCGGCCACGCCCTCGGCGCCGACGCTCAGTCCCCGTTCGTGCGCCCGCTCGACCGTCGCCCGCACCGCGGCGACGTCGGCGGGCACCGCGGCGAGGGTGGTGATGAAGCTGCGGTCGATCTTGATGCCGCGCACCGCCAGGCTCTCGAGCGTCTTCGTCGACGTGTAGCCGGTCCCGAACCCGTCGAGCACGACCCGCATTCCCAGCGCCGACAGCCGGGCGATCACCTGCTGGGCGCGCACCGGATCGTCGGTCAGGTCGGTCTCGGCGATCTCGATCTCGACGAGCGTCGGGTCGAGCTCGCCCGACGTGACGAGCAGGTCCAGGAAGCCGAGCAGCTCGGAGTCGGCCAGGTTGCGCAACGGCAGGTTGGTGCAGACCCGCACCGGATCACCCGACGCCGGCACGCTGGACGCGGCCCGGGCGGCCTCGCCGAACACCCAGCGGGCGAGCGGCTGGATCAGGCCGGACTGCTCGGCGAGTTCCAGCAGCTCGGTGGGCAGGTGGCCACGGCCATCCGCCCGCTGCCACCGCAGGAGCGCCTCGACCTTGGCGACGCGACCCGTGCGCAGTTCGATGAGGGGCTGGAACCGCAGCTCGAGCTCCTGGTCGGCGAGCCCACGACGCAGTCGGGTGATGAGTCCCTCGTTGCGGTCCGCCGCGGCATCGCCGGACGGGTCGAACACCCCGACCTGCTCGGTCGACGTGCGGGCCCGCTGCAGTGCCGCCTCGGCGGCGCGCATCAGCGTGCGGGGATCCTCGCCGTGGCTGGGGGCCACCGCCACGCCCACGTGGAAGCCGATCTCGACCAGGTGGCCGTTGACGTCGAGCGGCGCGTCGAGTGCCTCCTGGACCGAGCGGGCCCGGTCCATCGTCTCGGCCTGCGTGCTCGCCGGTCGCGTGAGCACCGCGAACTCGCCACCACCGGTGCGGGCCACCAGTTCGGCGCCGACCACGTTGCGGACCAGGCGCTGCCCGAGCTCGGTGAGGAACTGGTCGCCGTGCTGGTGGCCGTGGGCGTCGTTGAGTTCGGTGATGCCGTCGATGTCGACGAGTACCAGCGCCACGAACTGGCCGGCGGTGAGCTCCGAGGTGAGCAGCCCGAGCCGCTCGTCGAGCAGGTCACGGTTCGGCAGCCCGGTGAGCGCGTCGTGGCTGGCACGGTGCCGCAGCCGCTCCTCGGCGTTCACGAACCGGGTGACGTCGCTGAGCGTCGCGGCGAGCGACCCGTCGCCGAGCCGGTCGATGCGCAGGTCGATCCACGAATCCGGGATCTCGGTGAACGTGAGGCGCTCGGCCGTGAGCGACTGGCCGGTGTGGGCGACGTCGAACAGCACCGAACTGAGCAGTCGCGTGGACGTGGCGTCGAAGACCTCGTCGACCCGGGTGCCGTCGACGCTGTGGTGCTCGAGATGGAGCATGCGCCGCGCCGAGGGGTTGGCGGAGCGCATGCTGACCGAGTTCGGCTCGTTCAGGTCGGCCAGCTCGAGCACGATGACGCCGGCGGGGGAGTGCTCGACGACCTCGGCGAAATGGGTGGCCCGCCGCAGTCGACCGGTGTGCGCACTGAGATCGACCAGCACCTCGGTGTCGCCGGCGCGACGCAGCAGGATCTCGCGGTACTGCCCGTCAGCGGCGAGCAGTCGGATGATCTGCTCGCCCTCGCCACGATCGAACGCCGGGACGTCGTCGGGGTGGACGAGACCACGGAGCGTGCCCGGGAGCTGGAAGGACTGATGGTCCCAGCCGAGGACGCTGGTCATCGTCTCGGAGACCGCCTCACCATGCACCGTCACGATTCCGGCGGCATTCAGGACGCTCTGGTGTTCGGCGCGAGCCTGATCGCGCGCCTCGGTGATCCACTGCTGACGTCGGTCACGGAACCAGGCCATGACTACGGAGGGTAGTGACGCCCGCTCCCTGATTCGCGGATGGCTGTCATGTTCGTCACACCTGTCGACGTGACGGTCGTCGCGCACTGCGGCGGGTCCGCACCTGCGCCGGTCCGCACCTGCGCCGGTCCGCAGCCGCGCCGGTCCGCGGGTGTCGAGGGGTCCGTCACTACGCTCGCCCGCATGCTGGCGCTGACGTTCTCCGAGTTCGTCAACGAGACGCCGCACGCCGTGATCGCGATCCCGCTGATCCTGCTCGGGGCCGTGATCCTGAACGCCGTGCTCCGGTGGCTGATCCGCCGGGTCGGCGTGCGGATGATCGCCAGCGCGGATCGCCTCGGCGAGTTCGTGCCCGATCAGATCCGCTCCGGGTCGTCGAACCGGCTGCAGGCCCGGACCGAGACCGTGACCGCGATCGCCCGATCGCTGGCGTCGATCATCGTGGTGATCATCGCCGCCGCGCTGGTGCTGGCCGAACTCGGCGCGAGCCTGCCGGCCATCCTCGCCTCGGCCGGTGTCATCGGCGTCGCACTCGGGTTCGGCGCCCAGAACCTGGTGCGCGACATGCTCGCGGGGTTCTTCATCGTGGTGGAGGACCGGTACGGCGTCGGCGACATCATCGATGCCGGCGCCCCGGTCGCCGGCGTGGTCGAACGGGTGACGCTGCGTTCCACCCGGGTGCGCGATGTCAACGGCACCGTGTGGCACATCGCGAACGGCGAGGTGCTGTCCGTCGGCAACAAGTCGCAGAGCTGGTCCCGCGCCGTGGTCGACGTCGTCGTCACGCCGGGCGCCGACATCGAACGGGCCGTGTCGGTGCTCGGCGAGGTCGGCGAGGCGCTGCGAGCGGACCCGGCGTGGACGGGCCGGATCACCGGCGCGGTCGAGGTGCTCGGCGTGATCCTCATCGACCCGACCGGCGTGACGCTGCGGGCGTTGTGCGAGACCGAGCCCGCGGCCCAGTTCGAGGTCGAGCGGGAGTTCCGGTTGCGGGTGCTGCAGGCCTTCGACAACGAGGGGATCCCGCTGGCGCAGTCGCTCCTCGGTGCCGCGGCCGGCCGACCGGGGTCGGCTCCCGTCTGACGAGTCCGCCCGGCGCGTCCGGCGGGCTCGGCACTGGCTCCTGACCGGCGCGCCTACGACTCGGCGGGTGGCACGACGACGCAGTCCACGGTGAACTCGTCGCCGTCGGTCAGCTCGAAGGCATCGACCCGCCCGGCCTGACCGACGTCGTCGAGTACCGAGCGCAGCAGCTCGAGTCGCGCCGCGGTGTCGGTGACGGCGGCCCGTTCGATCGTGGCCTTCATGCCGACCTTCGCCGCCGACTTCGCGCCGCGCAGTTCGCCGAGGACCGCGCCGGCCACGTCGAGCGCGGCCGGGTCGCCGTCACCGGCGGCGGCACGGATGGCAGCGGCGTCGGGCCACGCGGCCACGTGCACCGAGCCTTCCATCCACCACGACCAGGCCTCTTCACAGGTGAAGGGCAGGAACGGGGCGAGCAGCCGGTGCAGCGTGCTGAGCGCGATCTGCAACGCGGCGCGGGCGCTGGCGGTCGCGTCGCTCACGGGTGCGTCGGCCTCGCCGTAAGCGCGTGACTTCACGAGTTCCAGGTAGTCGTCGCAGAACCGCCAGAAGAACGATTCGGTGCGCTCGAGCGAACGTGCGTAGTCGAAGCCGTCGAAGGCCCGGGTGGCGTCGTCGACCAGGTCGGCGAGCGTCGCGAGCATCGCCCGGTCGAGCGCCTCGGTGACCGGCGTGTCGGCGTCGACGGCCCCGAAACCGAGCGCGAACTTCGACGCGTTCAACAACTTGATGGCGAGCCGGCGTCCCACCTTCATCTGCTGCTCGTCGAACGCCGTGTCGGTGCCGGGGCGACCGGACGCCGCCCAGTAGCGCACGGCGTCGGAGCCGTGCTGTTCGAGCAGGCCGAGCGGCGTGACGACGTTGCCCTTCGACTTCGACATCTTCTTGCGGTCCGGGTCGAGGATCCAGCCGGACAACGCCACGTTGCTCCACGGCACGCAGCCGAACTCGTCGTGGCTGCGCAGCACCGTCGAGAACAGCCACGTGCGGATGATGTCGTGGCCCTGCGGTCGCAGATCCATGGGGAACGTGCGCTCGAACAGGTCGGGGTCGTCCTCCCAGCGGCACGCGATCTGCGGGGTGAGCGACGACGTGGCCCAGGTGTCCATGACGTCCGGATCGCCGGTGAACCCGCCGGGCTGGTTGCGCTGGTCCTCGGCGAACCCGGGCGGGCACTCGGCCTGCGGGTCGACGGGGAGCGCGGATTCGTCGGGGAGGATCGGGTCGTCGTGGTCGGGCAGGCCGTCGGCGTCGAGGCGGTACCAGATCGGGAACGGCACGCCGAAGTACCGCTGGCGCGAGATGAGCCAGTCGCCGTTCAGGCCCTGCACCCAGTTGTCGTAGCGGTGCCGCATGTAGTCCGGGTGCCACACCAGCTCCCCGCCGCGGGCGACGAGTTCGGCCTTGAGTTCGTCGGAGCGGCCGCCGTTGCGGATGTACCACTGGCGCGACGTCACGATCTCGAGCGGCTTGTCGCCCTTCTCGAAGAACTTCACGGCGTGGTCGATGCGGCGGATGTCGCCGACGAGTTCGCCGGTGTCGCCGAGCAGCTGCACCATCTGTTCGCGGGCGCCGCCGGGGGCCTTGCGGGCGATGCGGCCGTAGCGCTCACGGGCCTCGTCGGTCGTCAGCCACTCAGGCGTCTCGGCGCTGAACCGGCCGTCGCGTTCGATGACGGCGCGGGTCGGCAGGTTCAGCTCACGCCACCAGATGACGTCGGTCAGGTCACCGAACGTGCAGATCATGGCGATGCCGGTGCCCTTGTCCGGCTCGGCGAGCGGGTGGGCGAGGACGGGCACCTCGACGCCGAACACCGGTGTCGTGACCGTCGTGTCGAACAGCGGCTGGTACCGCACGTCGTCGGGGTGTGCCACGAGCGCCACGCAGCTCACGACCAGCTCGGGTCGGGTCGTGTCGATGAGCACGTCGGTGCCGTCGGGTCGGTGGAACGCCAGCTGGTGGTAGGCGCCGGGGCGCTCCCGGTCCTCGAGTTCGGCCTGCGCGACCGCCGTCTGGAACGTGACGTCCCACAGGCTCGGCGCCTCCTGCGAGTACGCCTGACCGCGGGCCAGGTTGCGCAGGAACGCCCGCTGGCTGATGCGGCGCGACGCCTCGTCGATGGTCGCGTACGTCGATGACCAGTCGACCGACAGGCCGAGCCGCGTCCACACGTGCTCGAACGCCTGCTCGTCGATCACCAGCAACTTTTCGCACAGCTCGATGAAGTTCGGTCGGCTGACCGGCACGTAGTCCTTGCGGTCCTTCGCCGGCTGGTCGGGCGGGGTGAAACCGGGGACGTACGCGACGGTCGGGTCGCAGCGCACGCCGTAGTAATTCTCGACGCGGCGTTCGGTGGGCAGACCGTTGTCGTCCCAGCCCATCGGGTAGAAGACCTGCTTGCCCCGCATGCGCTGGTAGCGGGCGGTCGTGTCGGTGTGGGTGTAGCTGAACACGTGCCCGACGTGCAGCGAGCCCGACGCGGTGGGCGGCGGGGTGTCGATCGAGAACACCTGGTCGCGGGTGGCGGTGCGGTCGAACGCGTACGTCTCCTGCTCAGCCCAGACGCCGGCCCACCGCTCCTCGAGGCCGTCGACCCCGGGCTTGTCGGGGACGCTGCGGGTGGCCTTCGGGCGGGGATCGTGAGCGCTCATGTCGTGCGACAACCTACCGAAGCCGGGGCTACGGTCCGAATGCATGAGCGACGGGTCGTCGGAGAACGTGCTGGGTGACGTGGCCGACGGGGCGGTGGTGATCACCGGTGCCGGCGGGTCGATCGGCACCGCGCTCGCGGTGACGTTCGGGGGCCTCGGACTGCCGCTGGTCCTCAGCGACTACGACGAGTTCAACATGGCCATGACGGGCGCGCAGGCCATGGCGGCCGGAGCCACCGACGTGCGAACCGTCACCGGTGACGCCGGCGACCCCGAGGTGGCCGCCACGCTGGTCGACGCGTGCGAGGACCACGGCGGCCCGGCCGTCGCGGTGTTCAACGCCGGCATCTGCGTGCCGGGACTCACCTGGGAGCAGCCGCTCGAGATGTGGCAGCGCCAGGTGGACGTCAACTACTGGGGCCCGGTCCACGGCGTGCGCGCCGTCGTGCCGGCGATGCTCGCCCGCGGGTCGGGCCACACCTTCGCCGTGGCGTCCGGCGCCGGGCTCGTCGCGCCGCCGGGCATGGGCGCGTATGTGTCGTCGAAGCACGCGGTGGTCGGGCTGATGGAGTCGCTGCACCACGAGCTCGCCCGGGTGGTCGCTGCCGGCGGGGGAGCAGGTCCGGTGCGGGCGTCGGTGGTGTGCCCCGGCAACATCGCGACGAACATCGCCGACAACTCGCTGTTGTCGCTGAACCTGGAACCCGACGAGGTCGAACTCGCCGGTGTCGCCGCCGATGTGGACGCCGCGTCACGGGCCGGTGTCGACGCCGGCGCGGCGCCACAGACCGTCGCCGATGCCGTGCTCGACGCGGTGCGCACCGGCCGCTTCTGGGTGCTGCCCCAACCCGAGGTCGCGCTCGGCGCGTTGGACCGCTACCAGCGCCTGGCCGACGGCGGTCCGCCGGTCGACCTCCTGCCGCCCGCCTGACGCCGTTCGTCGTCGCGGGCCCCGCACGTCCGGGCGTTAGGGTGCGGAGCGTGATCCGGCTGTACGACACGGCGCGCAGCGAGGTCGTCCCGCTCGAGACCCGCACGCCCGGCGAGGTGTCGATGTACGTGTGCGGCCCGACCGTCTACGGCCCGCCGCATCTGGGCCACGGGCGGTTCTCGCTGGTGTTCGACATCCTGCGCCGGTACCTGATCTGGTCCGGCAACCGGGTCGTCTACGTGTCGAACATCACCGACATCGACGACAAGATCATCGCCCGGGCCGCCGACGAGGGCCGGGAGTGGACCGACGTCGTCGCCGAGTTCGAGGACGTGTGGTGGGCGGCGATGGACGGCATCGGTGTCATGCGCCCCGACCACGACCCGCACGCCACCGCGTTCGTCGATCAGATGGTCGCCTTGATCGCCGACCTGATCGCGGCGGACCGCGCCTACGTCACCGACGACGGCGTGTACCTGAGCGTTCCGGCCGTCGACGGGTACGGGCTGCTGGCACACCAGTCGCTCGACGACATGCTCGCCGGCGGGGGGATGCGCGAGCTCGTCGGCGGGTCGGCCAAGCGCCACCCGGCCGACTTCGCACTGTGGAAGTTCGCCAAGGCGGGGGAGCCGTCGTGGCCGTCGCCGTGGGGCGACGGTCGGCCCGGCTGGCACACCGAGTGCGTGGTGATGAGCCTCGACCTGCTCGGCGACGGGTTCGACCTGCACGGCGGCGGGCTCGACCTGTGTTTCCCGCACCACGAGAACGAGCGGGCACAGGCCGTCGCCGCCGGTCGCGACTTCGCGCACCACTGGGTGCACAACGGGTTCGTCGAGGTGGCGGGCGAGAAGATGTCGAAGTCGCTCGGCAACTTCACGACGCTCACCGAACTGATCAGCGCCCACGACGCGCGCGCCTATCGGCTGCTGGTGCTGCAGGCGCACTATCGCTCGCCGGTCGAGGTCACAGCCGACACCATCACGCAGGCCGAGGCGTCGCTCGCCCGGCTCGACGCGTTCGCCCGTCGAGTCGGTTCGTTGCCCGATGCCGAACCGGACGCCGCGACGCTCGACGCGTTCCGGGCGCGCATGGACGACGACCTGGACACGCCCGGCGCGCTCGCCGGAGTGTTCTCGCTCGTCACCGAGGTCAACCGGCTGCTCGACGCCGGCGACACCGACGGCGCCGCGCCACTGGCGGCCGCGTGGTTCTCGATGCTGGGCGCCGTCGGGCTCGAACTCGTCGACGCCTCCGAGACGATCGTCCCCGACGACGTGCAGGCCCTGTGCGCCGCCCGCGACCGGGCCCGCGCCGACAAGGACTTCGCCGCGGCCGACCTGATCCGTGACGAGCTGGTGTCACTGGGCTGGGTCGTCGAGGACACGCCTGCGGGCACCCAGGTCCGCCCGGCCTGACCGGCCTGCCGCACTCGTCACCGACCTCCGTTCCGGCCCGGCCCGGTCCGTCCCCGCTCCCGGAAGCCGCGCCGGGAATGTTTGGGTGGCAACAGTGGTTACCCGTGGGTAACATACGGGCGGTAACCCATCAGGACAGCGGGGATCGGCGTGCGCCGGCCTCGACCGAGTCCCCACCACGGAGGTCACGATGAGCGGCGAGTTCTCCCTCGAGTTGAACGAGGACCAGATCCAGATCCAGAAGTGGGTCCACGACTTCGCCGAGGACGTCATCCGTCCCGCCGCCGAGGAGTGGGACGAGAAGGAAGAGTTCCCGTGGCCGATCGTCCAGGAGGCCGCCAACATCGGTCTCTACGGCATGGACTTCATGGCCCAGGCGATGCTCGCCGACCAGAGCGGTCTCACCATGACCGTCGCCATCGAGGAGATGTTCTGGGGTGACGCGGGCATCGGCCTGTCGATCTTCGGTTCCGGTCTCGCCGCCGCCGGCATCGCCGGTAACGGCACCCCCGAGCAGGTCTTCGAGTGGGTGCCCCAGTGCTACGGCACCCCCGAGAAGGTGCAGCTCGGCGCGTTCTGCGTGTCCGAACCCGACGCCGGCTCCGACGTCAGCTCGCTGCGCACACGCGCCGTGTACGACGAGGCGAAGGACGAGTGGGTGCTCAACGGCACCAAGGCGTGGATCACCAACGGCGGCATCGCCGACATCCACGTGGTCGTCGCCGCGGTCGAGCCCGAGCTGAAGGGCCGCGGTCAGGCCAGCTTCGTCGTCCCGCCCAACACGCCCGGCCTGAGCATGGGACAGAAGTACAAGAAGCACGGCATCAAGGCGTCGCACACCTCCGAGGTCGTGCTCGACGACGTGCGCGTCCCCGGGTCGTGCCTCCTCGGCGGCAAGGAGAAGCTCGACGAGAAGCTCGCCAAGGCCCGCGAGGCGCTCACCAACCCCAAGGTCAGCTCGGGCAAGCAGCCGGCCATGGCCACCTTCGAGGCCACCCGCCCCGCCGTTGCCGCCATGGGCGTCGGCGTCGCCCGCGCCGCGTACGAGTACGCGCTGCAGTACGCCCAGGAGCGCACCGCGTTCGGCAAGCCGATCATCATGAACCAGTCGATCGCGTTCATGCTCGCCGACATGGCGACCCAGATCGACGCCGCCCGACTCATGACGCATCGCGCCGCGTGGCTCGCCCGCAACGGCGGCGGCTACAAGAACGCCGAGGGATCCATGTCCAAGCTCATGGCCGGCCGCACCGCCGTGTGGGTGACCGAGCGGGCCATCCAGATCCTGGGCGGCTACGGCTACACCCGGGAGTACCCGGTGGAGCGCTGGCACCGCGACGCGAAGATCTTCGACATCTTCGAGGGCACCGAGCAGATCCAGCAGCTCGTCATCGGCCGGGCCATCTCGGGTCTGCGCATCGAGTAGGTCGGCCATCGTCCGGCCCGTCGTCACCGGACTCCGGGAGGGGCCGCACATGTGCACCAACTTCAAGCACCAGCAGGCCGCCGACGGCAGCGTCGCCGTCGGGCGGACCATGGAGTTCCCCGACGTCCTGCCGTGGCAGCTGAGCGTCCTGGCTGCCGACTTCGCCGGAGTGAGCGGTGCGGTCACCGGTGGGAAGTCGTGGACCGCGGAGTACGGCGTGGTCGGGATCGGCGCGTTCGAGCCCCAGTGGCTCGCCGACGGAACCAACACCGCCGGTCTCTCGGCCCACCTGCTGTACATGCCGGACCACTGCACGTTCGCGTCGCCTCGCCACGACGGTTCCGACATCGGTGTGATCGAGACGCTCGCGTTCCTGTTGGGCACGTGCGCGACCGTCGACGAGGCGAAGGCGGCGATCGCCACCTGCAACGTGGTCGACTTCACGCCGCCGCAGATCCCCGTGCCGCTCCCGACGCACATCATCGTTCACGACGCCACGAGCTGTGCGGTCGTCGAGTTCCACGCCGACGGCATGGTCGTCTCCGACAACCCGGTGCAGGTGGCGACGAACGCGCCGTTCCTCGACTGGCACCTGACGAACGTCGGGAACCACCTCACGCTGTCGCCGCACGTGCCCGCCGACGTGACGATCGGCGACCGGACGTTCTCGCCGCTCGGCCAGGGCTCCGGGTTCGCCGGGCTCCCCGGCGACGGAAGTTCGCCGTCGCGCTTCATCCGAGTGCTCAGCGACGTGCGGTTCGCACAGCAACCCGCCGACGAACGGGCGCTGCTGATGGATTGCGTCCGGATCCTGCACAACTTCGACATCGTGCCGGGCGTCGCCATCGAGGACCTCTCGCCGAAGGTGCAGATGCCCGAGATGACCATGTGGTCGACCGTCAGCAACCTCACCGGGCACGGCTACCTGGTCAACACCAAGGACGATCCGCTCTGGTACGTGATCGATCTCACCTCGACCGACTTCACGTCGTCGCGGCTCGTCGCCCTCCCCACGGGTGGGGCGTTCACCAGTCTGAGCGTCTGATCGTCGAGTCCGTGCGTCGGACACGGGCGCGGTGATGCCGACATCGGCTCACCGCCTACCCTGATCGACGGGAGGGCAGGCGTGGGGTTCAGGTTCCGCAAGTCGATCAAGTTGATGCCGGGTGTCCGGCTGAACTTCTCGAAGTCGGGCGTCGGCGTGTCCGCGGGTGTGCGCGGGTTCCGTGTGACCCATCGGGCGGACGGCACGCTGCAACGGACGGTGTCGATCCCGGGGACGGGCATCTCGCATGTGGAGACGCTCGGGTCGTCGGGGCGGCGGGGTGGGTCGTCGCCGAGGCGTCGAACCACGACCGAAGCGGTCGCCTCCGTCCCGGCGCCGACACCTGTGCCGTCGCCCGCACCCGCCTCCACGGTGTCGGGTGACCGCCCCGGCTGGTTCGCGTCGCAGGACGAGCGTGCGCTGTACGACGCAGTGCTGCGCGTCGACGGGAACGCCGCCGACGCAGTCGGCCAGCGCGACGCCGAGCTGTCGTTCGCGGCGTCGGTGCTCGCCGGATGCTTCCTGCTCGGTTCCGATCCGGCCCGGTCGTTGGCGCTGCTCGAGTGGGCGTGGCAGCAGGGGCGCGACCCGGCGGCAGATCCATTCGTGCGGAAGTACGTGCGCGCCACGGTGCTGGTCGCGATCGCGCCCGGCATCACTGCCACGTGCTCGGTCGATCGAACCGGTGTCGGCCTCGCGCTCGCCGAGCTGTACCAGGTGTCGGGTCGGCTCACCGAGGCGTTCGCGGTCATCGAGCAGGTGCCGCCGTCGTGGTTGTCGGCGGTGTCGTGGGTCGAGCTCGCCAGCGAACTTGACCGCCATCAGGACGTCATCGATCTCACGAACTCGGTCACCAACCAGGACGACCTGACCGCGCTGTTGTGCGTCTACCGCGGCGTCGCGCTGCGCGACCTGGGGCACCCCGACGCAGCGCGGGCGGCGTTCAGGGAGGCGTTGCGGATCCGGAGCCGCCACCCGCAGATCCGATGCCTGGCATGGGTCGAACGGGCCCGCTGTTACGCCATGGAGGGCAAGCGCTCGCAGGCCCGACAGGACCTGGAGCGCGTGCTGGCGGTGGACGCGTCGTTCCCCGGCATCGCCGAGTCGCTGGCGGCACTCTCGTGAGGTCGACGTTCGGTCGGTGGGCGGTCACCGTCGCCGTTGGGGCGAGCCTTGCGGCAACCATCGGGTGTGGCGGGGGAGCGGATATCGAAGCGGAGCGTTCCCAGCCACGGGTCACCCCCACGACAGCGCCCATGGCCGATCGGGCGCCCGCGCCGCCGACCCTTCCTCCGGTTGGCCCGCCGCCGGCTCCGCCGAGTTCGGCCGAGCCTCAGACCGCTGGGCCGGCGGAGCAGCTTCCGACGTCGACCGAGGCCATGGGCGTGGTCGGTTCGCTCGTCGTTGCGCCCGAGTCGCCTCGGGACGGCTACGACCGCGATCTGTTCGGCGAGTGGGTCGACCAGTTCGGTGTCGACTGCGACACCCGGTGCAAGGTGCT
>CAJBIS010000198.1 GCA_903953195.1 uncultured Actinomycetes bacterium | reverse complement strand
GTGTGCGCGGGCTTCCAGTTGCTCGGCTCGACGATCGCGCTCGTCGGCCGCAAGGACCCGGTCGACGGTCTCGGCCTGTACGACGGCCACACGGCACCCACCGGGTCGCGCTGGGTGGGCGAGGCCGTGCTCGACGTGTCGCTCGGTGCGACGGCGCCGCCGTCCGACTCGCCGGGCCCCGGCGTGGGCCCGGTGTGCGGATTCGAGAACCACGGCGCGTCGACGACCCTCGGGTCGGCCGAGCAGCCGTTCGGCACGGTGCGGATCCCCGCCGGTGAGGTCCGTACCGATGGTGTCGTCTCGGGGTCGCTCGTCGGCACCTACCTGCACGGTCCTGTGCTCGTTCGGAATCCGGCACTCGCCGACCATCTGCTGTCGCTGGTCGTGGGCCACCTGGAACCGCTCGAGACCGACCTCGCCGCCGAACTGCACCGGGCCCGTCTGGCGGCGCTCCAGTCGACGCCGTCCTGAGGTCGGCCACCCCCGGACCCGACCGGAATCGCAGGACGGTGGGTCGTAGGGTTCACCGGCGGGACATTTCGCCCACTTGTGGGCGTCATCTTGCGGGCGTATCACTGGACTCCGCAGACGACATCTCGTCGCCAGCGCACAGACAGTGAAGGGGGCGGGACGATGAGTCCGACACTGGTTGATGCGTACGGGTTCCGGCCGTTCTGGCGGGGACGACTCCACTTCATCGCAGCGCTCGTCGCCGCACCGGCGGTGCTGGTTCTGGCGTACCTCGCCGACACGTCGGCCGGTCGCGTCGCGGTGCTCGTCTTCGGCGCCACGCTCGTCGGCGTCTACTCCGTGAGCGCGTCCTACCACCGGCTGGCGCACACGCCGAAGGCGGTCAAGTGGATGCGCCGGGCGGACCACTCGATGATCTTCCTGCTGATCGCGGGCACCTACACGCCGATCTGTCTGTTGGCGCTGCCCCCGGAGTGGGGCATCCCCACGCTGATCGTCGTCTGGGTCGTGGCGCTCGCCGGGGTCACCATCAAGATGGTGAAGCTCGGCGCCGGTGCCGACTCGGCGGGCTCGTGGCTCTACATCGTGCTCGGTTGGGCCGGACTGCTGACCGCACCGCTGTTGATCACGCGGATGTCGGGCGCGCAGCTCATCCTGCTCGCCATCGGTGGTGTGCTCTACACCGGAGGTGCCGTGATCCTGGGGAAGCGTCGCCCGGACCCGGCCCCCGAGACGTTCGGGTACCACGAGGTCTGGCACTGCTCACGATCGTCGCCGGCGGCTGCCACTTCGCCGTCGTGGCCACGCTGCTGGGCTGAGCTCGTCGCGTCGTTCGACCATCGGTCCGGACCGTAGGGTCTGTCGATGGACGCAGGCGGAGGATTCGCAGCGGCGACGGCACTCCGGCGCGTCGGCGACGGTGAAGGTGTCGGCGACGGCGAGTACGAGGGCGAGATCCTCGAGGGCTGGGACATCGTCGGCAACACCGACGGCGGCTACCTGCTGGCCATCGCCGGACGTGCGCTCGCGCTGGCGACGGGTCGACCGGATCCGATCGCCGTGAGCGGTCACTACCTGTCGCCGGGGCGCGCGGGTCCTGTGCGGGTGCAGGTCGAGCTGCTCAAGGCCGGCAAACGCTTCTCGACGGCATCGGCACGACTCATCGCCGGCGACCGCACACTCCTCAGCGTCGTGGGCACGCTGGGTGAGCTCGACGACTCATCGGAGGCGCTGCACGCCGACGGCACTGCGCCGGCGCTGCCGCCACCCGACGACTGCGTCCGCCTGGTCGGCACCGACACGTTCCCGCCGCCGTTCATGGACCGGGTCGATGTCCGTCTGCATCCGGACGATGCCGGGTTCGTGCGCGGCGCGCCGACAGGGTCGCCGAGGTTGCGGGGCTGGTTCCGC
>CAJBIS010000197.1 GCA_903953195.1 uncultured Actinomycetes bacterium | reverse complement strand
GACGCGATCGACATCGTCGTCCACAGCGAACGCGGCCCGCACGGCCCTCGCGTGACCGCCATCCTCGCCGTCGAGGATCTCGTCGCCGGCAACGACGCCGTGCACTTCACCACCACCGAGGTGTTCACCCGCCGCACGATCGGCGGGCCGCTCGAGTGGACCGGCTTGTTTCCCGTGCGGGCCGAACAGCGATTCAGCCGCAGTGGGACCGACCTCCGCACGGTGCTCGACGCCGACGCAACGCTCCGAGCGGAGGCACCGTGACCGCGCTGGTGCTCGCATCTCTGGCCGGCCTCGGGTGCACGCTGCTCGTCACCGCTCCGCCACCGAACGGTCGTGCGCGGCCCGCCGGTTCACCGCCACCGTCACTCAACGACCGGGCTGCGGTTCGGCTCCGCCAGGCCGGTCTGGACGAGGTCTCACCGCTGCAGTTCATCTCGGCGACGCTCATCGCTGCTGTGATCGCCGGCGCGCTCGCGGCAACGGTGTTCGGCCCGACACCGGTCGCGCTCGCCATCGCCGCGCTCGCCGGGACCGCCCCTGCCGCGCACTGGCGGCGACGACGCGCCACCAACCTGACCGACGCCCAGGAACACTGGCCCCGCCTCCTGGAGGAGGTGCGGGTCCAGGTGGGTCCGATGGGCCGAGCGATTCCCCAGGCGCTCCTCGATGTCGGCCACCGCGCACCACCAACGCTTCGACCCGCGTTCGCCGCCGCGCAGCGCGAGTGGAACCTCCGCACCGACTTCGAGCGCATGCTCAGCACGCTGAAGGAGCACCTCGACGACGCGAGTGTCGACGCCACCTGCGAGACACTGTTGATCGTCCACGACGTCGGCGGCGACGTCGACTCCCGACTCGCGGCACTCGCCGAGGACCGTCGTCAGGACCTGCGCGACCGCCGCGAGTCCGACGCCCGCCAGTCCGGCGCACGATTCGCACGGTGGTTCGTGGTCGCCGTACCGGTGGGGATGGCCGTGGCCGGAGCGAACGTCGGTGACGGCATTGCGTCCTACCGCACCGCAACGGCGCAGGTGGTCGTGCTCGGCGCGATCACGCTCGTGGCTGCGTGCTGGTGGTGGGCCGGCTCGATCATGCGACTCCCCGACGAGCAGCGGGTGTTCACGTCGTGATCGCCGTCTCGTCGTTCCTCGCACTCGCCGCGATGTGGGTGGGTCTGGTGATCGTGCTCGATCACGCCCCGTGGTTCCGGCGCAGATCGCTTGCGGGACGGATCGCCCCGTTCCTTCCCGGATGGCGTCCCGACCTCGGGGAGTCCCGTTCGTCCGCAGCGTCCCAGGTGCTGGGCCCCGTCCTCGTCCGCGCGCTCGACCTCGTGCGCCGTCGCATCGGGACGAATGCCGAGCTCCGGATGCGACTCCTCCGAGCAGGTCGCGACGAGACGGCGTCCACATTCCGGACACGACAGGTCGGCCATGCACTCGCTGGAGCCTGCGCCGGTGGCGTCGTCGCGATCGCATCAGGGGCGTCGAGCGTCGCCGCATGCATCTGGGTGGCGGCACCGGCCGTGGGCTGGGTGTGGATCGACGAGCAGCAGCTCAACCGGGCCATCGCCCGACGACACCAACGCCTGCGACTCGAGCTGCCCGTCGTCGCCGAGCAGCTCGGGATCCTCGTGACCGCCGGCTACTCGCTCCCGGCGGCGATGCAACGTCTCGCCGACCGCGGCCACGGACTCGCCGCAGAGGACCTCCGCCGGGTCAGCCGGCGCCTTCGCCACGGGCTGACCGACACCGCCGCGCTGAGCGAGTGGGAGGAACGGAGCGGCCTGGACACGGTCGGGCGACTCGGCCGGGTGCTGGCCATGCACCGCGACGCCGGCGACCTCGGCTCGCTGATCAGCGCCGAGGCTCGAGCGATGCGCGCCGACACACACCGGCAGCTCGTCGAGACG
>CAJBIS010000196.1 GCA_903953195.1 uncultured Actinomycetes bacterium | reverse complement strand
CACAGTTGAACGTCCTCAAACCGAGCTTTGTCGGGTCTCAGATCGATTCGGACGCAATGGAGGTGTTGGAGCTCGCGCTGTCGATCGAACCGGATCTCCGTCCTTCAATGGCCGATCTCGTCGACCTGCTGACACGAGAGCCTTCGAACAAGTACTCCGCACCTTCCCCTGTGGCCTCGGACGCGGTCGCCACTGCGCTGGCGTCCTCGACGGCGGCCCGACGGTCCATCTTCGATGATCTCATCGCTGACCTGTCGACCCCGACTTTGGGTGCATTCGAGCTCTCGCAACGCATGCTCCATCACTACCCGAAGCTGAATGCGGCCGCGTACCGGCAGGTCATCGACGTCGCTGTTGAGTCAGCGATCATTCCGGAGGACGAGGTTGTCACTGATCGACAGCTTCGGAACTTCTGCATCGCAGACCTCTTCCGCTCGATGGGTGGCGCTGAGCGCTTTGCGTTCGACGGAGACCTCGGAGCGTTTGACCCAGTTCGGGTTCCTGGCGAAGTGCGTGAAGCGGCTCGGATCATCTCGGTCGCTCTGGAGTGGGCGGTCGATGTTGCGCCGCAGGTGCGGATCGGGTTGGTTGACCTCAAGGAGGAGGTGTCGCTCCTGGCGCTCTCACGACTCTCGAACAAGGACGTGCTCGATCAATTCGCCGACGATCCACGATCACTTGACGTCTTCGACGCTGCGACGGTCATGTTGATGTTGGCAACGGCGCGGAACTACTTCAACGTCCTCATCACGGGTCGCGAGGACTGGCTCGTGCGTTTCCTCATCCGGCACTCGGACGTCCGATCGGTATTCATGTGCACGGCCCCTTCGATGATGCTGGGCGCCTTGGCAGCCGATTCGGAGCAACTGGAGTCCGCGAAGGACCGCGGTTGGGGTGTCGAACTCGCGGCCGGGATTACGCGTCTCAGCGCTCCCGAGCAGGCGGCGATACGGAGTCGCTACCGCGTAGAGCTTCGAGCACTGGGAGTGGAGGTCTAGTGGAGAGGAGAGTGCCATGGAGTTGGAGTTCGACGAATCCGATGACCTGTTGATCGACTTCCTCGGCGAGGAGCATCTCGTGACGCCGGGAGAGTCGTTGACGTTCGGTCGGCGCGGCGACCTGGTCGTGGACGACAACCCGTTCATGCACCGGGTCGTCGGCCGGTTCGTCCATCGGCAGGGGGTGTGGTGGTTGCAGAACCACGGCACCTCCATTCGGGTGGAGCTGCGAGAGACGGCGACGCTCGTCGTTCACCCCGTGTTGCCGGGTCAGCAGGTGGCGGTGACGCCTGCGTCATTCGTCATTCGATTCACCGCGGGACCGACCGACTACGAGTTCGAGGGCGAGCTTCGCCGGGGCCCGCTCGGCGTTGACGATCGGAGTTCGGTGTTCGGCACGGCCACCGTCGACTTCGGATCGGTGCCGCTGTCGCCTGAGCAGCACCTGTTGCTCGTGGCGTTGTACGAGTCGAGCCTGAGAACCGGCGGCGAGATCGAAGCGAGCGCGGTGCTGTCGCGCCGACTCGGATGGACGGCGAAGAAGTTCCACCGGAAGCTCGACATGGTGTGCGACAAGCTCGCACGCGCCGGTGTGCGCGGGTTGAAGGGGTCGTACGCGACGGCAGCGGACAATCGACGCACGGTCCTGTTGAACCACGCCCTGACCTCGGGCCTGGTGAGCGACGGTGATCTGGGCCTGATGCGAACGCTGGATCACACAGCCTGAGCATCCGCTCGTCGGCGCTCCATGACCGCTCGCCGACGTCTGGCGGTCAGGGGGCGGGCTTCTCCACGGACTGCCAGTCGCGGCCCTCGAGGTAGGGCCGGAACGCCTCGGCGATGTGTGTCATGTCGAGCGGCGACTTCGGTCGCTTCAGCTCGTACAGGTGGGGGAACCGTT
This sequence comes from uncultured Actinomycetes bacterium, assembly GCA_903953195.1. Classification (GTDB taxonomy): domain Bacteria; phylum Actinomycetota; class Acidimicrobiia; order Acidimicrobiales; family Microtrichaceae; genus SXMI01. The sequence goes on along the minus strand of CAJBIS010000196.1, from coordinate 4,352 downwards.
CGGTCGCGGCGACCAGGTCCCAGAGGGCGGCGGCCTCGTCGCCTGTCGGCGCCGGGACGACGACGGGACCGAACATCGCTCGGCCGCTCGGGAAGATCATGGTCGGCACCCCGAATGCCCCGAGTGCCGCCGCACGGTCGTGTTCGGCGCGCACGACGTCGATCGTCCCGGGATCGGCGATGGCCTCGTCGACGAGTGCCGGGTCGAGCCCCATGCCGGCGAGGATCTCCTTGGACGCGTCGGGGGAGTGCGGCTTGCGGCCCTCCTCGTGGAGCCAGCGGCCTGCGGTCGCGTAGTACTGCTCGACGAGTTCGTTCCCGCCGCCGTCGAGCCCGCCTCGTTCCTGGCGAAGTCGCGCCGCGACTCGCAGCATCCCGAACCCGAACGACCAGTCGCGCTCCCACGGGTGCTTCTTGCCGTCCTCGCGGTTCGTCTCCTCGAGGGAGAAGAACCGCCACGTGATCGACACGAGACCCTGCGCCTGGACGTCCCGAGCCCACAGCGACGTCTGGTACGCCCACGGGCACATGATGTCGAAGTGGAAGTCGATGGGCGTGGCGTCCATCGCCCGAGACTACGACGCCGAGGATGTGATGCGGGCCCGGCCGTCGATACGCTGAGCGGCGTGAAGCCCCCGGTCTCAGGTGTGCAGCCTGCGTCGGATCCGCAGTGGTTCCGGCGCTCCATCTTCTACGAGCTCTCGGTGCGCGGCTTCTACGACGCGTCCGGTGACGGCAACGGCGACCTGCGGGGGCTCATCGACAAGCTCGACTACCTGCAGTGGCTCGGCGTCGACTGCATCTGGCTGCTGCCGTTCTACGCGTCGCCGCTGCGCGACGGCGGCTACGACATCTCGGACTTCTACGCGGTGCACCCGGACTTCGGCACGGCCGATGATGCCGAGGCGCTGATCGAGGCGGCGCATCGCCGCGGGCTCCGGGTCATCGCCGACATGGTGATGACCCACACGTCCGACCAGCATCCGTGGTTCCAGGAGTCGCGGCAGGACCGCACGAACCCGAAGGCCGACTGGTACGTGTGGGAGGACGACGATCAGCGCTGGTCGGACGCCCGCATCATCTTCGTGGACACCGAGCCGTCGAACTGGACGTGGGACGCGCAGCGCCAGCAGTACTACTGGCACCGCTTCTTCCATCATCAGCCCGACCTCAACTACGCGAACCCCGACGTGCAGGACGCCATGTTGGAGGTCGTCTTCCACTGGCTCGGCATGGGGCTCGACGGGTTCCGCCTCGACGCCGTTCCCTACCTCTACGAAGAGGACGGCACGAACGGCGAGAACCTGCCCGCCACCCACGACTTCCTGCGCCGAGTGCGCAAGGAGGTCGACGAGCGGTTCCCCGGCAAGGTGCTGCTCGCCGAGGCCAATCAGTGGCCGGAGGACGTCGTCGACTACTTCGGCAACGGCGACGAGTGCCACATGTGCTTCCACTTCCCGCTCATGCCGCGCATGTTCATGGGGATCCGCCGTGAGGAGTCCACGCCGGTCTCGGAGATCCTGGCCCGGATGCCGGTCCTGCCGGAGGGCTGTCAGTGGGGCATCTTCCTGCGGAATCACGACGAGTTGACCCTCGAGATGGTCACCGACGAAGAGCGTGACTACATGTACTCCGAGTACGCGAGCGACCCGCGCATGCGCCGCAACGTGGGGATCAGTCGTCGGCTCTTCCCGCTCATCGAGAACGACCGCCGTCAGGCCGAATTGTTGCACTCACTGCTGTTCAGCCTGCCGGGAGCTCCGATCCTCTACTACGGCGACGAGATCGGCATGGGCGACAACATCTATCTCGGCGACCGCGACGGCGTTCGCACGCCGATGCAGTGGAGCCCGGACCGCAACGGCGGCTTCTCGTCGGCGGACTTCGCCCAGCTGTACCTGCCTCCGCTCATGGACCCGGTGTACGGCTACCAGGCGGTGAACGTCGAGGCCGAGCAGCGCGACGGCGCCTCGTTCCTGAACTGGTTGCGTCACCTGATCCACGTGCGTCAGCAGCACGAGATCTTCGGGCTCGGCGGCTTCGAGATTCTCGAGGTGTCGACGCCGTCGGTGTTCGCCTACCTGCGCACGCCGCCCGAGGGCATGGACGGCCGTCCGATTCTGTGCGTCTCGAACTTCTCCAGCGCCGCCCAGCCGGCCGAGCTGTTCCTGTCGCATCTGGCCGGGCGGGTGCCGATCGAGCTGCTGGGCCGGGTGGCGTTCCCGCCGATCGGCGACCTGCCGTACTTCGTGACGCTGCCGCCGTACGGGTTCCTCTGGTTCGAACTCACGGACCCGATGGGCTAGGACGTCATCATCGACTCCGCACGCTTCGCCACCCAACTGAGCTCGCTGCTGCCGCCGTACCTCGCGGCGCAGCGCTGGTTCGCCGCGATCGGGGAACCCGACGTGCGGGTGCGGCGCGTGGACACGCTCGGCGACGGGTGGCCGGCGCTGCTCTGGGTGCTCGTCGAGGTCCGGGGTTCCCGAGGCGCTGACGGCCCGTTCTGGTACCAGCTGCCCCTGGGCGCGTCCGATGACGCACCCACCGACCTCGCCGACTCGGCGTACCTGGGTGCGTTCGAGTCGAACTCCGGCCGGACGCACCTGTACGACGCGCTCGCCAACGCCGACCTGGCCGCGGCGTTCTGTCGGATCGTCGACCCGTCGATCGAGTTCACGACGGTCCGCATGGAGGAGGGCGAGCAGTCGAACACGTCGCTCGTGCTCGACGAGAAGTACATCGTCAAGGTGTTCCGGCGGGTCGAGCCGGGTCCCAACCCCGATGTCGAGGTCACCGAGGCGCTCGGGCGGATCGGCTTCGGCGGTGTCCCCGTGCCGCTGTCGGTGTGGCGCCGCAACGACACGGACTTCGCGGTCGTTCGCCGCTACGAGCGCGCCCGAGGCGACGGTGTCGCGCTGGCCACCGACTCGCTGCGCGAGGTCTTCAACCGTCGACGCCCGCCGCGCGACTGCAAACTGGACTTCGCCGACGAGGCGAGCGCGCTCGGTGGCGACGTCGCCCGCCTCCACGTGGCGCTGGCCGAGGCGTTCGGCGCCGAGCCCGCTGACGGTTCGGCATGGGCGGACGACATGGCGGCGCAGGCGCAACGTGTCGCCGACGGCCACCTCGACACCGAACGGATCGACGCGGTGTACCGGCGCCTGCGCACCGCTCAGGATCTGGGTTCCGCGGTGCGGATCCACGGTGACCTGCACCTCGGTCAGGTGCTCCGCGTCGCGAAGAACTGGATGGTGCTCGATTTCGAGGGCGAACCCGGGCGCCCCATGGACGAGCGGCGTCGCCCGTCGTCACCGTTACGTGACGTCGCCGGGATGACACGGTCGTTCCACTATGCGGCGGGCATGGCGCTCCGGTCGTGGCCCACGCCGGACGACGAACTCCGCGTCCTCGCCGACTCGTGGGCGGTGCGATCGGTCAACGCGTTCCTGTCCGGGTACGCATCGGTCGACGACGTCCACCGCCTGCTGCCGAGTTCGCGACCGGCACGCGACGCACTGTTGAACGTGTTCGAGTTGGACAAGGCGGTCTACGAGGTCGCATACGAGCTGGGCCACCGTCCCGATCTGGTGGACCTCCCGATCCGTGCCGTCGAGCAGCTGCTCGACGGTGAGCGGTCGGCTGCACGGCCCACGGAGAGCTGATCGTGGTCGACGCCGGCGCGCCGAGCGACGTCGACCAGTACCTCTTCGGCGAGGGCACCCACCTGCGCCTCTGGGAGGTGCTGGGTGGCCACCTGCTCCCGGACGACACCGGGGCCCGATTCGCCGTGTGGGCCCCCAACGCCCGAACCGTGCGGGTCACCGGCGACTGGACGTACTGGTCGCCCGATCCGGAGCAGCTGCTGGCGCTCCGTCCGGTCGGCGACACCGGCATCTGGTTCGGTGTCGAACCCCGTGCCCGTGAGGGGCACGCCTACAAGTACGAGATCGTCGGCGACGACGGCACCTCGACGCTGCGCGCCGATCCGGTCGGGACCGCGGCCGAGATCCCACCAGCCACCGCATCGGTGCTGACGCGCAGCACCTACCGCTGGCGTGCCGACTCGGCGACGACCGGCGAGTGGCAGTGGCTGCGCGGCGTCCGCAACGGCGGCCGGATGTCGATCTACGAGGTCCACCTCGGATCGTGGCGCCGGCATCCGGACGGCCGGCCCCACTCGTACCGGGAGCTCGCGACGCCACTGGCCGAGTGGGCCGGAGGTCTGGGATTCACCCACCTCGAGGTCCTGCCGGTCGCGACGCACCCGTTCGGCGGGTCGTGGGGATACCAGGTGGGCGGCTACTTCGCGCCCGACGCACGACTGGGCGACCCCGACGATCTGCGGTTCCT
>CAJBIS010000195.1 GCA_903953195.1 uncultured Actinomycetes bacterium | reverse complement strand
CAAACGATGTCCACTACTTCCCGCAACGATCCGGTCGGCATCGCCCGGCATCCGGACGCTGCGCTGCCGCTCGGTCACGGAGCGTGGTGAATGCACGTCTCCACGAGCCGATCGGCGCCACGTCCACGAGCCGGTTGGCGTCATGTCGACGGGGTCGGCTCGTAGCGGACGATCCGGTTCTCGTCGCCCGGGAACACCTCGCGGACCGCCGCCCGATCCGGATTCGGCGAGTCCAGCGGCGAGACGTTGATCTCGGTCGGGCCGGGGTCCAGCATCGGCTGACCGATCCAGTGGAGCTCGTAGGAACCCGGTGAGACGGCGCCGTCGAGATCGACGACCACCTCGGACGTCTGCCCGGGTGCCAGGTCGAGCCAGATCGCGTGCCGACGGACGGTCGCGGTCTCGTTCGTGGTTCCGATGCCCGTCGTCGCCCCGTCGATGGTGGCGCGGGTGGCGTCGAGCGGCGACAGGATCGACAGCTGTGTGCGGTTCGTGCCGGCCGGTGCGCCCGGCGGGGGACTCACGACCACCGGTGCGACACCGCCCGCCGGTGCGGTGTTCGTGAGGCGCACTCGGACCGTGCCGAGGGTGCGGCCGGTCACCGCGTCCCAGCGCACGTCGTAGGCGACCTCGCGCCGCAGGAACGCGTCGATCTTCGACGGGTTGGCGTTCCGGTTGATCACGCTCAGCACATCGGTGCTGTTCGGCCGGTCGAGGGTGCGGCGCAGGCCGAGACGGTCGAGCAGCTCGTTCGTGGCCGGGTCGAACGTGCTGATCTGCAGGTGCCCGCCGGCGACGACGGGTGCGAACAGGTCGGCGAGTCGGCGCGGCCCGGGTAGCTGCTGCCGGGTGAACTTCTCGAGGACGGTCTCGATCGTGTCGCCCAGCGGGTCGGTGCCCGGAGCGGCGTCGGCGAGCTCGCTGAACTGGTCGACGGTGAGGAACTGCACGGCGTTCCTGGAGGTGAGCTCGACGTCGGTGGTGGGCACCTTGACGCCGCCGGTGATCGACAGGATCGCAGCGAACGCCTCCGGATCCGCGTAGATGACCCCGTCGATCGGTGCGCCCGGTCGGGCCTGCGGGTAGAGCTCGGCGGCGAGCCGGGCGACGATCGACGTGTCCGGGGTTCCGCCCCAGTTCTGCGAGAAGTACTGCGGCCGCAGTTCGAGGAGCGAGGTCGGGTACTCGCTGGTGAGCGTCGGCGGCGGGTTGGTCTGTGGGTTGAAGAGTTCGTACGGGCTGCCGACCTCGACCACGTCGAGCCGGCCGTTGTCGGCCACGAGTTCGGCCCAGTTGCCGATGTGGCCGCCGACGTCCCGCAGTTCCGCCGGGTTGCCGAGCAGCAGCAGGTAGCGCCGCGGTCCGTCGACGCCGAGCAGCGTCGGTGCGGCCTGTGACGCCAGCGCGACGGTTTCGGCCGACTGTTCGGCCGATGCGAGCTGGTCGTCGATCTTGCCCAGCTCGACGCGCACCGGCGGCAGGACCCACGGCGACGCTGCGGCGTCGAGATCGGCGCGGGCCCCGGCGATCGTGGTGGCTCCCGACTGGGCGGGCGACTCGAGTGACGCGAGCACCGCCAGGTCGATGCCGCCATCGGGTCGTCGGAGCTGCTGTTGGTCGACCGACGTCGAGAGCGTCGCAGCCGTCTGGTTGAGATCGGCGCCGGCGGCGAGCGCGGTCCGGGCCAGATTGAAGTTCGGTCCGATGATCGGGATCGAGCGGGCGGGCACGTACCACCACTGGTCGCTCGCGACCGCGAGGTCGGCGAACGATGCCGCCGCGGTGTCGAAGCGCTGTTGGACGGCGGCGGCATCGTCGTCGTCGGCGCCGTCGACGGCGCGCTGCGTGTCGTCGACCGCCGCCCGCACGCTGGTCGCGTTGGTGACGCCGAAGGCGGCGATCGCTCCGACCCCGAGCACCATCACCAACGCCACGGCCCCGAACAGCGCCATGGCGATCCGCTTCTCGCGTGTCCGGGCGTGGCCGAACGCGCTCACGAGTAATGGGGCGACCGCGATGACGGCGATGAGCGCGGTCGTTCCGGTCGGCGCTCCGCCGCCCGGCCAGCTCATGCACAGGAGGCCGATGGCACCGAGTCCACCGACCGCGGTGCACGTTGGGCGGTCTCGGCGGTCCCGCGCCGTCACGACGATCGCGCCGACGAGTGCTGCGACGCCGAAGATCCGCAACCAGCCGTCACCGAACAGCGCTGCGGGAACCGCGAGCCAGATCAGCGTCCACCGTCGGGCGCGTGACGCGCACAGTGCGATCCCGGCGACCACGAACGCCCGCCAGGCGACGTCGGCGGGCGTCCACATGGCCGGTCGGGCGTCGGAGACCACGGCGGCGACCGCGCCGGACGCCACGGCGAAGGCCACGATCAGCCATCGCTGAGCGGAACTGGTTCGGCGTGAGGAACGCCGATCGCCGGTCGGCGGCTCCGTGACGTCGCCGCGGTACGGCGGAGGTGTCTGCTGCATGACTGCTCAAGTGTGCCCGAAGGCACCCCGGTTCGGGCGACGCCCGTGACCCGTTCTCAGGTGCCGCGGTCGTGCGGGGGTCGTGCTACCAATGCGGGGTGGCTCGACGTGCACCCCGCAAACGCCCTGCTCCGTTCGCTCGGACCGATCGGATCGGCGAACTCGTCCGTGAGGTCGTGGCCTCGGAACTCGAACGGATCGGCGACGAACGGCTCGATCTGGTGACCGTCACGGACGTGCAGGTCGACGGGTCACTCGAGCACGCCGTCGTCTACTACTCGGCGATGCAGGCGGAGGCGGACGGCCGTCTCGACGAGGTGGCCGAGGCACTCGACGACCTCCGGTGGCCGGTTCAGCAGGTCGTGAACCGCGAGGTCCGACTGCGCAAGACCCCACAGATCGAGTTCCGTCCCGACGACGTGCTCGCCTCGGCGCTCCGGGTCGAGGAGATCCTGCGCAACCTCGATGACCCGGACGAGGCGCCGTGACCGACGCCGCCCCGGCGAACCCGATCGGCCTGTGTGTCGTCGACAAGCCGGCGACGTGGACGAGCCACGACGTCGTCGCCCGATGCAGGAAGCTGCTCGGCACCCGCAAGGTCGGGCACAGCGGCACGCTCGACCCGATGGCCACCGGCGTGCTCGTGCTCGGTGTCGGCGCCGCGACCCGCCTCACCACCTACCTGACGGGGCTCGACAAGGTGTACCGGGCCCGCATCCGGTTCGGCACCGAGACCGACTCGCTCGACGCCGACGGCACGGTCACGGCTCGCCACGAGATGACCGTCGAGCGCGACGCAGTCGTCGCGGCCGCGGCCCGGCTGACCGGCGAGATCGACCAGGTGCCGCCGATGGTGTCGGCCATCAAGATCGACGGACGGCGCCTCCACGAACTCGCGCGTGAGGGCGTGGAGGTGGAGCGTCCCGCCCGTCGGGTGCGGGTCGATCGGTTCGAGCTGCAGCCCACCGACGATCCACTCGTCTGGGACGCCGAGGTCTCGTGCTCGTCGGGTACGTACGTCCGCGTGCTCGCCGCCGATCTGGGACATCTGCTCGGCGGTGGGGCGCATCTGGTGGCGCTGCGACGCAGTTCCGTCGGCCCGTTCACGCTCGACGACGCGGTGTCACTGGACGACGTCGAGCCCGGAACGCTGCTGCCCGCAGCGACGATCGATCGCGTCCTGGCGTCGTGCACGGTCGACGAGCCCGTCGCCGTCGACGTCGGGCACGGCAAGGTGATGGATCGGGCACGTCTCGGCGTCCCGGCCGGGGCCGCGGGCCCGTGGGCGGTCCTGGACGGTCAGGGCGAGTTGCTCGCGATCTACGTGGCGCACCACGGCACGACGGTGAAGCCCGGCATGGTGCTGGCGCGGGGCTAGCGTCCACAGGCCATGGAGATCGTCCACGTCCCGGGTGACTGCCCGTCGCCCACCGAGGGCTCGATCGTCACGATCGGCGCGTTCGACGGTGTGCATCTGGGGCACCGCACCGTCATCGGTGAGGTCGTCCGACGAGCACGGGCCGCCGGTCGGCGATCCGCGCTGGTCACGTTCGACCGTCACCCTGCGCAGGTCGTCCGCCCGGAGTCGGCCCCGCTGCTGTTGTGCGATCTGGCTCAACGACTCGAGCTGCTCGAGACGACCGGCCTCGACTACGTGGTCGTCGTGCGCTTCGACGCGGCGCGGGCGGGCGAGGAACCCGAGGACTTCGTGCGGTCCGTGCTCGTCGACTGTCTGCGCGCCACGGACGTGGTCGTGGGGGAGGACTTCCACTTCGGACGTCGGCGCCGCGGCAACGTGGCCCTGCTCACCGAGATGGGTTCCGAACTCGGCTTCACGGTCACCGGCCACCGGCTCGTCGGGCCCGACGGCTCGCCGGCTCGGGATGACGCGCAGGTCTCGGCGACGGCCATCCGTCGTGCACTCGCCGAGGGTCGGCTCGCTGATGCGAACCGCATGCTCGGTCGCCCCCACGAGATGCGTGGTCCCGTGGTCGCGGGCGATCGACGTGGCCGGACCATCGGGTTCCCCACCGCCAACGTGGCGGTGGCACCGGAACTGCTGATGCCGGCCGACGGGATCTACGCGGGTGAACTCGAGCGCGCCGACGGCCGGGTGCTGCCGGCGGCGATCTACATCGGACACCGGCCGACGTTCTACCAGGACGGCGCCGCAGTGCTGCTCGAGGTGCACGTGCTCGACTTCGACGGCGACCTGTACGGCGAGGACGTGGCGGTGCGCTTCGTCCACCGCATCCGCGGCGACGCGACGTTCGACGATGTCGACGCGCTCGCGGCGCAGCTCGCCGTCGACTGTGACGAGGCCCGACGCCTCATGGGAGCGTGAACGCCCGACGGAGCGCGGTGGCGGGCGACGCCGTGTGTCCGTCCAACGCACCGCGTGCTCGGGCCGGTACCGTGATCGAGGTGAGCACGTCAGCACGCCGCCCGGCGGGGGGCGCATCGTGAGTCAGGTCGTCGAGCCGATCGAGGGTCCGGTCCTCGACGAGCCGCTCGCCGAGGGCGCCGTCGAGGTCCCGCGGCTGGCGCGCCACGAGATCGAACTGTCGGACGGCCATCGAGTCGGGGTCACTGTGGCAGGGCGCGGGATCCCCCTCGTGGTCGTCCACGGGTTCTCGGCCGAGGGGTTCCTGTACGCCCAGTCGCTGTCGCGACTCGTGAGCATGGGATTCCGCGTGATCGCGATCGACACCGCCGGTCACGGCGCCACGCAGGGTCTGCCACTGTCCGGTCAGAACATCGACGACTACGCGGAGTTGCTCGGTCGGGCCGTCGACGAACTCGGGCTCGAGCTCTACGTCCTCGCCGGCCACTCGATGGGCGGACAGCTGGTCACCCGACTCGCCGCCAAGCGGGCCGATGCGGTGATCGCCGTGGTGCTCATCGACGCGATCGTGGGCGACACCTGGGACCGGATGGTGTACCTGTTCCGTGTCGCCCCGCCGCTGTTGAGTGCGATCGGCGCAGTGCTCATGGTCGACTCCATGACGGTGGTGCCGGCGTTCACCGACCCCCGCCAGGCCACCAAGCTCCTGCGGCTGGTGGTGCCGACCGTCGCCGGTCACGTGGTGCAGCCGTGGCGGCTGCTCGGTCCGATGGTGTCGATCCTGCGCACGCGGTCGAGTCGCTATGCGCTCGACGAACTCGCCGCCGGCGAGGTTCCCGTGATCGCGATCCACGGCAACTGGGATGTGGCCGTTCCGAGTCGCACGGCACGCGACGCGGTGCGACGCACGGACGGCACGCTCGTCACGGTGGAGCGGGCCGGTCACTCGTGGCTGCTGCGGGATCCGGAGACGCTGCCGGCGATCGTGGCGGAACTGCTCGCCGGCCCACTCGGTGAGGCCAT
>CAJBIS010000194.1 GCA_903953195.1 uncultured Actinomycetes bacterium | reverse complement strand
GCGCTGCCGCCCCACCACATCGCCGGAATTCAGGTCCTGGTGCGCAGCGTCCTGGCCGGGACGGTTCCGGCCGAGTTGGATGTCTCCCTCGGTTGCGATCCGGCCGATGTTCCCAGTGCGGTATCCGAGCTCGGTTCCGGCCGCCGCTACACCTCCCTGGTGGCCAATCAGCTGGCGAAGGCTCTGACCCACCCGGCTGCCTGCGCAGCGCTCGCCGAACTGGACGCCGTTCTTCTCGGCGGCGGACCGGCCCCCGCGCCGGTGCTGCGGAGTGCTGAAGATGCGGGAATCACCGTGGTGCGGAGCTACGGCTCCAGCGAGACTTCGGGGGGGTGTGTCTATGACGGGGAGCCGCTGAACGGGGTGGAGGTGCGGATCGACGATCCCGACCCTGCCGGTGAGGGGCGCATCGTGATCGGAGGCGCCACCCTGGCGTCGGGATATCGCAATCCGCCACAGCCCGACCCGTTCGGGGAGCCGGGATGGTTCCACACCGACGACCTGGGGTGCTTCGACGAATCCGGTCGGCTGTCGGTGCTGGGGCGGGCCGACGAGGCGATCAACACCGGAGGGCTCACCGTCATGCCCGGCCCGGTCGAAGCGGCCATCAGCCAACACCCCGCGGTGGCCGACTGCGCGGTGTTCGCCGTACCGGACGGCCGGCTCGGCGAGCGGGTCGCCGCGGCGGTTGTGACCGCCGCCGGGGCCACCCCTCCCACGTTGGCCGAAATGCGGGAGTTCGTGGGGCGCTCGCTGGACTCCAAAGCCGCGCCCCGCGAACTACACATCGTCGATGAGCTACCCCGCCTCGGTATCGGCAAGCTGGACCGACGAGCGTTGCGCCAGCGGTATTCGCAGTGACAAAAGGGTGACGGCAGAGCCGGTTCCGGGCGAGCACCGTTAGGCTCGGGATTGTGGCTGCCCGCGTTCTGATTGCCGACGACGACGCCGTGGTACGCGATGTCGTCCGACGCTATCTCGAGCGAGACGGGCTCGAAGTGCGGGTGGCCGGGGACGGCAATGAAGCGTTGCGAGTGCTGGGCTCCGAACGGATCGACGTTGCCGTGCTGGACGTGATGATGCCCGGCCCCAGCGGGCTGTCACTGTGCCGGACATTGCGCCAGGGCGGCGACTACACCGTGCCCGTCATCCTGCTGACCGCACTCGGCGAAGAGGACGACCGCATCGCCGGTCTGGAAGCCGGTGCCGACGATTATCTGACCAAGCCGTTCAGTCCGCGCGAACTCGCCCTGCGGGTGCGTTCGGTGCTGCGACGCGCCCCGGCGGCGCCGTCGACCGTGCCACTGGAGATCAAGGTCGGCCAACTGACCGTCTCCACGGCATCGCGGTCGGTGACAATCGCCGATGAGCCGATTGGGCTGACCAACCGGGAATTCGACCTGCTGTTGTTCTTTTTGACCCACACCGACACGGTGTTCTCCCGCGAGGAACTACTCAAGCGGGTGTGGAACTGGGATTTCGGCGACCTGTCGACGGTTACCGTCCACGTCAAGCGGCTGCGCTCCAAGCTGGGCGACCACCATCGCGTCCAGACCATCTGGGGACGCGGCTACCTCTGGCGAGGCGACGCCGGCGGCGGTGACCGTGCCACTGAGTGATCTCCAGGTTTCCCTACTCGCGCTGGGCTGCTCGCTGCCGGTCGTGCTGCTGGGTGGATTGATCATCCGGCTGGCCCGTTCCTGGTCGCTGACGGTCAGCATGGTGGCACTGGTGCTCATTCCCACCCTGGCCACGT
>CAJBIS010000193.1 GCA_903953195.1 uncultured Actinomycetes bacterium | reverse complement strand
TGATGATGCCGATGTCGGTGATCCCGGCGTCGACCATGTCCTCGATGCCGTAGAACAGGATCGGCTTGTTGGCGACGGGCACGAGCTGCTTGGCGCTCGTGTGCGTGATCGGCCGCAGGCGCGTGCCCGACCCGCCCGACAGAATGAGCCCCTTCACCGTCGCGTCCCCCGCAGCGTCACCGACCGTCGGTCACTTCACGACGTTGGTGCAGCTCAGGAAGGTGTTGTCGCCGCCGAGCACGTTGATCGCCGCCGCGCACACCTGATTGTTCCCCGGCTTGGCCAGGGCCCGGACCTCGAAGCGATTCCCCGGCCGGTCCGCAGGGACGACGTACCAGTTGCCGTTGACGACGAAGAAGACGTCGATCGGCGACGTCGTGTCGTCATCCTTCGCCCAGCCCTCGGCCACCACGTACGACTTGTCCAGACGCACCTTGTCGACCGCGCCGGTCGGCGACTTCCCGCCTGCGGCCCGAGCCCAGGTCTTCGCCTGCTCGCGAATCGAGTTCAACTGCTCCATGATGCGGCCGGGGCACGAGGTCGATGACGTCTGCTTGTGGCCCACGATCACGGGCAGCACCGCGGTCGTGTTCGCCGCGAAGAGGTTGGAACCTCCCCCGGTCACGTAGCGAGCGGTGCCCATCGGATCGGTGCCGTTCAGACCGAGCTTCCAGCCGAAGACCTTGCCCGCGCCCTCGATCGCCACTGCCGGCGCCTGGGACGCCGAGTAGTCCCCGAGGATCATGACGCCGACGGTGCCGTAGTTGAAGCCGATCGCCTGGGCGCCGACGATGTTCGAGGTGAGGCTGCCGGCACGGGCCTCCCAGATGCCGCCGAACTTGTCGACGGCGAAGTTGTAGCCGATGTCAGCCCAACCGCGACCGTCCATGTGGTACGCCTGAATGCCGCGCAGGATGCCGGGCACCTGCGAGGGCGTGTAGTTGTTGCCACTCGCGGAGTGATGGATCACACCCATCTGCAGCTTCGGTGCGACGTTGAGACCGTCGACGGCACGGGCGCCCCAGTCCGAGCGAGGGCGCACGGCGAACGGCGGGGCCGCGCCCGCCAGCGGGGACGCATCGACGACCGTCCGCTGGACCTGATCGTGCACGGTGACGACCTCGGCCTCGGCGGCAGCCGACTCGGTCACGCTGAGTTCGTAGCCCGTCCCCTTGCCGACCCAGACCGGATCGGTGGTGACGGCGACGGCCCGGGCCGCCTCGGCGGACCCCGTGTCGGGACCCTCGTCGGCGACGGACAGCTGTTCCCAGTCGCCGAACTGACCGCGTTCGTCGCGCACTCGCACGTAGACCCCACCGGTCGGAGGCGTGTCGAAGCGGAACCCGATCGTCGTGAACTCGCGCACCTGCTCGTCGGTGGCGGTCACGCGGTCGCCGGACGGCGAAGACGCCGTGTCGCTGCGGATCTCGGCCAGGTCATCCGGCGAGGTCGCCTCGACCTCCGGGAGATCCGTGACCGCGCCGACGGACTGGAGGCCGAACTGGACACCGGGCAGGGGGAGGACGGACAGCAGCACGCCGGCACCGAAGGCCACCGCCGAGAGTCGGAGCGCGCGTCGAACAGGTCGGGGGGAAGTCACCTGCGCAGTCTAGGCACCACCGGCCCCGAAGCAACACCCTCCGCACGGATGTTGCCACGCAGCGTGGTCATTCCGTGACGCTGCGGACTCTCATCAGGTGGCGCGCAGTGAGTCCACGACCTCCTCGGCGGTCGCACGCCAGTCCGGGACGACCGCTGACCGGGCGGCTGCCACCGCCGCCGCGTGCCAGTCGTCGTCCCGCAGATGACGGGCGATCGCATCCGCCCACACCGACGGATCGCCCGGATCCAGCAGCTCCACGGCCCCCGGGAGGCGCGCACCGAGCTCGGCGAGCGCACCACCGTTCGACGAGAGCACCGGCACGCCGGCGGCGAGCGCCTCGACGACCGGCAGCCCGTACCCCTCGGTGATCGACGGGACGAGGACGACGGTCGCCCGCTCGACGACGAGCCGCAGGGTGCCGTCGTCGAGATCGTCGAACCAGTGCACGCTCCCCGACCGGTCGGCACGCAGGTCGTCGATCACGTCGCCGGCGTTCCAACCGGCGCGCCCGGCGACGACCAGGTCGACGGGCAGCTCCGGCGCATCGCGGGCCAGTCGCCGCACGGCGTCGAGCGCGCACCGGTGGTTCTTGCGGGGCTCGATGGTTCCGACCACGAGCACGTAGGGGCGGCCACCGAGCCCGGCCGGCAGCACCGGAGCGGGCCGCGGTGCCTCGTCACTGGCCGATCCCGCCCCCGGTTCCGGCACACCGATCGGGTCGGCACCGAGTTCGACGGGCGTGACGCGCAGTCCACTCCGACCGAGGCGTGCCGCCAGCGCGGCCACGCTCGCCGCGCTCGCGGCCGAGTTGGTGAGCACCTCGTCGGCCGAGCGCACCTGAGTGGTGAGCATGGCGACGAACACCTCGACCAGCGACGGGACGAACCAGTCCGGCCGCTCGATCGGCAGGACATCGTGCACGAACGGCACCACCCGGACCCCGGACTCGTGCAACCGCCGGTAGAGGCTCGCCCGGTCGATCTCGGTCTGGTTCCACACGGCGTCGACGTCGAACCACACCGCGCCCCGATCGAAGGTCCGCACGATCTGATCCGCGGCACGGCGTTCCGAACGGATGCGCACGATCTGCCGACGGGCCAGCTGCGCGGTGTGACGGATCGGCCGGATCACGCGTCGGCCCGCCGTGGTCACCCACTCGGGCAGGCGATCGTCGAGGAGGTCGCGCACCGGTCTCGGTCGCTCCTCGGCGGCAGCCGCCGGTCTCGCGGGCGCCGGCGGTGCCGTTCGCAGCCGGGCGCGTTCTGACGCGTCGAGCACCCGGAACTGTGGCGACCCGTCGACTCGCACCAACGGGATGCATCGCACCGTCCCCTCGTCGGCCTCGAGCGCATCGAAGCCGGCCACCACGCCGCGCACCACCCGCTGGATCCCGGCGGTCCACGGCGATGACAGCGTGTCGGTGACGTCGACGTAGACGAGGAGCGGCGTTGCGATGGCTCCGTCCGAACGGTTCGACGACACGGCGAGAGGGTAGGCCGCGGACGCGGGGTGGCGGGACGTGTCGACCTAGGGTTGTCCGATGCCTGCGCCCTCGCCGAGCGAGCGAACGTCCTCGCCACGAGCGGCGGCACCGATCGTGGACCGGGTGCGCTCGATCGCCGACGGCGGGCGCGTCATCCTCACGCTCGGCCTCGTCGCCGACGGCGTCGGGTCGTACCTGTACCTCACGTCGAGCGGCCGGGCGCTCGGACCCGAGCGCTTCGCACTGATCTCGGTCATGTGGGCCGTCCTGTTCCTGATCGGCAACGGGCTCTTCATCCCCGTCGAACAGGAACTCGCCCGGTCGATCGCGTCGAGCCATGCGCAGGGCGACGACGGCAACGGCATCGTCAGCCGTCTGGCGACCGCCGCCGGCGTGCTCGTCGCGGTCGTGGCGGTCGTCGGCATCGCCCTCTCGGGCACGATCCGGGCCTCGCTGTTCCGCGACCAGACGGGCTTCGTCGCCGCGTTGATCGTGGGAGTCGCCAGCATCGCCTGCATGTTCCTCGTCCGGGGCGTGCTCGCCGGGACCGGGCGCTATGCGGCCTACGGCGCGCTGTTCATGGCCGACGCCGCAGCGAAGGCGGCACCGGCGCTCGGCGCCGCCGCCGCCGGTGTCGACGAACCGCTCGTGTACGCGTGGATCATGGCGACCAGCGGGTTCATCGGATGCCTGGTCGCGCTCGCCGTGGCCCGGCCGATCGGGCTGCGACGTGGCACCGGACCCGCGACACCGTGGCCGCCGATCCTGTCGGCCCTCGGCTTCCTGCTCCTGACCTCGGTGCTGAGCCTCACCGTGATCAACATCGGCACCGTTGCCGTCGAGGTGCTGAGCGGTCCGACGGAGGAGGCCGCCGCCGGGATCTTCCTCTCGGCGCTGGTGATCGCCCGGGTCCCACTGTTCCTGTTCCAGGCCGTTCAGGCCGTCGTCCTCCCCCGCCTGTCCGCAAAGGCCAGTGTCGGCGACATCCACGGCTTCCGTGCCGACCTGCGGCTGCTGGCTGGTGGACTCGCCGGACTCACCGCCGTCGCCGTCGTCGGCGCGTTCGCGCTCGGTGCATTCGCGCAGCGCGTGCTGTTCGGCGACGAGTTCGACCGCATCGACGGACGGGACATGGGACTCCTCACCCTCGCCAGCATGCTGATGACCGGTGCGCTCACCCTCAACCAGGCCCAGATCGCGCTGCGACGACAGCACCAGACCTGGTGGCCGTGGGCCCTCGCGCTGGTCGCCTTCGTGGCGGTTGCGGCCACGTCGACCAGTGACCTGCTGGGTCGCGTGGAGTGGGCCATGTGCGCCGCTGGTGCGGTCGCACTCGTCGTGGCCGCGTGGTTGTTGCGCAGCGAGCTCCGTCGGGTGCCGCCGGGTGAGGCGCTCTCGCCGGAACCCCGGGTCGGAACGATCTGACCTCAGTGCTGCCACCCGGACCGTCGGCCCGGGGGCGCGTTCACGCAGGCGCCTGCAGCGGCGCCGGCATGCAGTGGCCGTCGAGTTCCACGACCTGGATCTGCTCACGGTTCGCCCAGGTGATCGGGTTCGTCGGATCGACGCGGATCTTGTACTCCCGGAAGCTCATCTCGAGCGCGTCGAACGTCAGGTACCGGCCGATCAGCGAGTCACCGAGGTCGAGGATCAACTTGATGGCCTCGAGCGCCTGGATCGACCCGACGATGCCCGGAAGCACACCGAGCACGCCGGCCTCGGCGCAGCTCGGCGCCAGCTCGGCCGGCGGTGGCTCGGGCAGCATGTCGCGATACGTCGGGCCCCGCTTCGGGTCGAACACGGTGATGTGCCCCTCGAACCGGAAGATCGAGCCGTGCACGACCGGGATGCCCAGCTTCACCGAGGCGTCGTTGAGCATGTAGCGAACCGGGAAGTTGTCGGCTCCGTCGACGACGAGGTCGAACTGACTGATGATGTCGACGATGTTCGATGCGTCGAGCCTGACGTCGAAGGTGATGACGTTCACGTCGGGGTTGAGTGCCGTCAGCGTCTTCTTGGCCGAGTCGACCTTGCGCTCGCCCACCCGGTCGACGTTGTGGAGGATCTGGCGCTGCAGGTTCGAGTCGTCGACGACGTCCATGTCGACGATGCCGATCGTGCCGACGCCGGCCGCGGCCAGGTAGAGCGCCGCCGGCGAACCGAGACCACCCGCGCCGAGGAGCAGGACCTTGGCGCCGAGCAGGCGCTGCTGGCCCTCCTCACCGACCTCGGGGAGCAGCAGGTGGCGCTGGTAGCGGTTGCGCTGTTCGGCGCTCAACGTCTCCGGGACCCGCCAGTCGCGGCCCTCGTCCTTCCAGCGGTTGAATCCGCCGGCCATCGACACGACGTCGCCGTAACCCAGCTCCTGCAGTGTTCGAGCGGCGAACGCGGAGCGCACGCCACCGGCGCACATCACCACGAGCGGGGCCGACTTGTCGGTGAGACGGCTCTCGACCTGCGCCTCGAGGTGCCCGCGCGGCAGGAACACCGAACCGGGCACGGCGCCCTGCTCGAACTCGTCGGCCTCACGCACGTCGAGGAGCGTGGCGCCGTTGGCGAGCAGCTGCTCGGCGGTGTCGGTGTCGACCTCGGTGATGTCGGACTTGGCGGCGTTGAGGAGATCTCGGAAGGTGGGCATGACCAACTCCAGTGTCGGTGCTCGTGACGGCGTTCGTGCCGGTGTTCGTGACGGGGTTCGTGATGGCGTCTGCTGGTGACCTCTAAAACCCTACCAAGATGGTCA
>CAJBIS010000192.1 GCA_903953195.1 uncultured Actinomycetes bacterium | reverse complement strand
GGGTCGACCGGATCGCTGACGACGATCGGCCCGGAGTCGCGGATCCACGAGTCGTCGATCGGGAGCTCGACGACCTCGACGCCGGCGACGTCACCGAGCAGCGCGTCGGCGGAGTCGCCCTCGCCGAGGTCGGCGACCATCGTCACCGGTTCGAACGCGGCGATGGCGCGGGCCACGTCGGCCCATGCCTCGCGCGCCTCGGGAACGTGGCCGTCCCAGAACTCGGTTCGCTTGGCGGTCGGCCACGCCATGAGCGTCCGCTCGTGGCGGTCCGTCTCGGCCGGCATCCGCATGCCGGTCACGCCATCAGTCCTGTGCGAGTGCGTGACAGAAGGCGCCGAACACCTCGACGTAGCGGTCGATGTCGGCCTCGGTGTGCTGGACCGACAACGTCCACTGCTCCTCGTCGCCCGGCGTCATGAACAGGCCGCGGTTCAGCGCCCACGGGAACGCCGCGCCGAACAACTGGGGCTTCGTCTCGAGGAAGTCCCGGTAGTTGCGCGACCGCTCCGAACGGAACGACACGCACCCCTTCGCCGCCAGGCTCACCGTGTGCGCCGGGATGCCGGTGGCGTCGATCGCCTCCTGGCAGCCCGCCGCGAGGCGGTCACCGAGGACGGCCATCCGTTCGTAGGCCTCGGGGACCAGCACCTCGGTGAGGCAGGCCAGACCGGCGGCGGCGACGAGCGGGTTGCCGTTGAACGTGCCCATCTGCGCGGCGCCGTTGCTGATGATGTCCATCACCGCGGCCTCACCGCCGAACGCCGCGCCGGGCGTGCCGCCGAAGAGCGCCTTGGCGTAACACGACAGGTGGGGCTTCACGCCGTACCGGGCCTGCGCACCGCCGGCGTCGACCGTGGCGCCGGCCTTGACCTCGTCGAAGATCAGGACCGATCCGTTGGCGTCGCAGAGGTCGCGCAGCGCCTGCAGGTATCCGGGATCGGGCTCGATGATGCCGACGTTCATCATCACCGGCTCCATGATCAGGCACGCGATCTCATCGCCACGTGCCGCCACCAGGTCGGCGAACGCCTGGGCGTCGTTGAAGGGGACGACGGCGGTGTGCTTGGCCACGTCGGCGGGGATGCCGAGCGACATCGGCGTGGTGGGCGGCAGCTCGCGTCCGCCCACGGCATCGGAGTTGGGGAGCACCGAGAACATCACGGTGTCGTGGTGGCGGTGGTACGAACCCTCGATCTTCACCACCAGTTCGCGTCCCGTGGCGGCCCGCGCCACCCGGATGGCGTCCATGGTCGCCTCGGTCCCGGAGTTGGCGAAACGCACCTGGTCGAGACCGAACCGTCGGCACAGTTCCTCGGCGAGTTCGACCGTGACGGGTGTCGGCGCCGCGAAGTGGGTGCCGGAGCGCACCGCCCGGTCGACCGCCTCGACGATCTTCGGGTGGGCGTGGCCGCAGATGCCGACACCGAAGCCACCGTGGAAGTCGAGGTAGTCGTTGCCGTCGACGTCGGTGACGGTCACGCCGCTGCCGCGCTCGATGTAGATGGGGTACGGGTCGCCCGCCTGGAAACTCGACGGCACACCCATCGGGAGGGAGTGCAGGGCGCGTTCGTACCACGCCTTCGAGTTGGCGGTGCGGCTGAGCAGCACGTCCATCTCGGAATCCGCAAGGTCGGCGGCGCGGGCCGAGAGCCGGGTGTCGTTCGCGTTGTCGATCGTGTTGCTCATCAGATCTTCACCATCACGTGCTTGAGCTCGGTGTAGTGCTCGAGGGCGTACATGGACATGTCCTTGCCGTAGCCGGACTGCTTGAAGCCGCCGTGCGGGAACTCGGAGACGATCGGAATGTGGTCGTTCACCCACACCGTGCCGAACATGAGCCGGCTCGACATCCGCATGGCGCGGCCGACGTCGTTGGTCCACACCGACGCGGCCAGGCCGTAGTCGACGCCGTTCGCCCAGGCGAGCGCCTGGTCCTCGTCGGCGAACCGCTGGACGGTGACGACCGGGCCGAACACCTCGCGCTGGACGATCTCGGCGTCCTGGCCGGGGTTGGCGACGACGGTCGGCTGGTAGAAGAAGCCGGGTCGGTCCAGGGTGCTGCCGCCGATCACGGCCTCGGCACCGGCCTCGACGGCCCGCGACACCATGTCGGCCACACGGGCCTGCTGGTCGGCCGAGATCACCGGTCCGACGGCCGTGTTCTCGTCGTTCGGGTCGCCGGTGACGAGCTCACCGACGGCGCTGGCCAGGTTGGCGACGACGTCGTCGTACACGCCGGGTCCGGCGATGACGCGACACGGCGCGGTGCAGTCCTGACCGGAGTTGTAGTAGCTGGCCTCGGCGAGCGTGGCGACGAGCGTCTCGATGTCGGCGTCGTCGAACACCACGACCGGCGCCTTGCCGCCGAGTTCGAGGTGCACCCGCTTCAGCGACTCGGCCGCGTTCCGAGCGATGAGCTTGCCGGTGTTCACATCGCCGGTGATCGACACCATGGCGACCTTCGGGTTCCGCACCAGCGCGTCACCGGCGGTCTCGCCCTGGCCGGTGACCACGTTGAACACGCCCGCCGGGTAGATGTCGGCGGCGATCTCGGCGAGCTTCAGCGCCGTGAGCGGCGTGAGCTCGCTCGGCTTCAGGATGAACGTGTTGCCGGTGGCGAGCGCCGGCCCGAGCTTCCAGATGGCCATGTTGAGCGGGTAGTTCCACGGTGCGATGCCGACGCACACGCCGAGCGGGTCGCGTCGCAGCATCGAGGTGTGGTCCTCGAGGTACTCGCCGGCGGCCTGGGCCTGCATGGTGCGGGCCGCACCGGCGAAGAACCGCAGGTTGTCGACGGTCAGGTCGAACTCGAAGTCGATGATGGAGACCGGCTTGCCGACGTTCTCCATCTCGAGGCGCTTCAACTCGTCGAGGTTCGCCTCGACGGCGTCCGCAAGGGCGAGCAGCTTCTCGGATCGCTCCCGCGGGGTGGTGCGACTCCAGCTCTCGAAGGCCTCGGCGGCGGCGTCGACGGCGGCGTCGGCGTCGGTCGCATCGCTCGAGGCCACCACGTCGAGCACCTCGCCGGTGGCGGGGTTGAGGACCTCGTCGGTCGCTCCGCTTCGGGCGGCGGCCCACTGTCCGCCGATGAAGTTCTCTCTGGCCACGGTTCCTCCGGTTGCTCGATGGTCGTCGATCGGGGGATTGTGGCACGGATTCCGTCGTTCGTGCTCGGGATCGCGTGGGATTTCGTTTCCTGAGTGTGAACTCACCACCGAAACGCTTGCACATCGCACTGGCAGGTGGCAGGGTGTCGGCGCTGCTAGAAGTGTCAGGAGTCACGACCGCTCCGTCAGGGAGATCGCCCGTGACATCTGAGTGGACGGACGAGTACGTCGGCGCCGGCCGTCGACATCGAGAAGGGGTGCGGAACACCAGCGTGGAGTCGACGCCGACCATCGAGATCGACCGGGTCACCAAGCGTTTCGGTGACTACGTGGCTGTCGAGGACGCCCACTTCTCCATCGGCGAGGGTGAGTTCTTCTCGATGCTCGGACCGTCGGGCTGTGGCAAGACGACGACCCTCCGCATGATCGCCGGATTCGAGACCCCGACGTCGGGCCGCATCGTGCTCGAGGGCGCCGACGTCTCACGCACTCCGCCCTACAAGCGTGACGTCAACACGGTGTTCCAGAACTACGCGCTCTTCCCGCACATGTCGATCTTCGACAACGTGGCGTTCGGGCTGCGCACGAAGAAGCAGCCGGCCGACGTCGTGCGCCGCAGCGTCATGGAGATGCTCGAGGTCGTTCGTCTGCCCGACATGGCCGACCGCCGACCGAACCAGCTCTCGGGCGGACAGCAGCAGCGCATCGCCCTCGCACGCGCCCTGGTGAACCGACCGAGGGCCCTGCTGCTCGATGAGCCGCTCGGCGCACTCGACCTGAAGCTCCGCCAGGTGATGCAGCTCGAGTTGAAGCGCATCCAGCGCGAGGTCGGGATCACGTTCGTGTTCGTGACCCACGACCAGGAAGAGGCGTTGACCATGTCGGACCGCATCGCGGTCATGACGCAGGGGCGCGTTGACCAGATCGGCACGCCGATCGACATCTACAACCGCCCGTCGACGGCGTTCGTCGCCGGGTTCATCGGGACCGCCAACCTGCTGCCCGTTCGGGTCGAGTCGCAGTCGGGCGATTCGGTCACCGTGTCGACCCGGACCGACAGCCGGTTCAGCGTGTCGGCCGCCGGGCAGTCGTACACGGCCGGTTCCGACGTGACGCTCATGGTCCGTCCCGAACGACTGGTGCCGGTGGGGGCGCCGCTGCACGGCGAGGGGTCGGGCGCGGCGGTCCGGGCGACGGTCACCTCGCTCGTGTTCCAGGGCCCGGTCGTGCGCTGTCAGGTCACCACCGATCTGGGTGCCGAGCTCGTGGCCCATCTGGGCCCCGAGGACGACCCGGCGAGCATCGGCATCGGCTCCACGATCGAACTCACCTGGTCGCACGAGGGCGCCTATCTGGTGCCCGAGGCGATTGCCGCCGACGCCGCCGGCGTCACGTCCATGGATGACGACGAGACGGCCGAGTAGGAATCGAAGCATCCACAGATCGCGGGGCAACCGTCCCGAGAACCTTCCACGAACAACGAGAGAGGTACCCGTCATGGCGAACCGAGTGACCCGACGCAACTTCCTGGCCTCCAGTGCGGCCATCGGCGGCCTCGCCGTCGGCGCGAGCGCGCTCACGGCGTGCGG
>CAJBIS010000191.1 GCA_903953195.1 uncultured Actinomycetes bacterium | reverse complement strand
GATGCCGGCAGCGGCGCCACCCCAGCGCAGGCCGCCCCACAGGTGGCGTCGCGAGATCCCGAGCTCCGCGGTGGAACATCCGCCGACCGTGCGAGCCCACCACACCAGGCCGGTGGCCACGCCGACGTTCCACGGAACGTAGGCCCAGCGCGGCAGCACCCGGTTGGTCATGACGTTCGACGCGGTCAACGCGGCGACGACGCCGATGGCCGGCCAGGCCTCGGACACCGCGACCTCGGGTCGGACCGACAGGTCGTCCCACCAGTCGGGACCGCCGTGGTCGTGTGGACGTCGGACGTCGCCGGCCTCGCGAACCGGCTCGATCGGCGAGGGGACGTCCGCCGCGTTCAACTCGTGCCGGCGGGTGTCCCGCCGCGTTCGGCCGCCGCGCTCGACGCGCCGGTTCGCGCCCGGCCCGACGCCGACCAACGCGGTCCCGAGGTGCGGCCGCCGCCGAGCCGAACCCGTGGTGCGACGGGCTCGGTCGATGCCACCGGGTCCGTGGTGGCCGCGGCCGGCGCCGCGGTCTCGGGAGCGTCGTCGCCGGACTCGTGGTCGCCCGAGATCTTGGCGGCGCGGTCCCGCTCCAGCCGGCGCAGTTCCAGTTCGACGTTCGCGAGCTGGTCGTCGGTGTAGGGGAGTCGGTAGCCCTCGGCGACGAACCGTGCGGTGTCGGCCCGGTAGTCGTGGCCGGTCGACCGGAACTGTCCCGGCTCGTTGCGCATCGCATTGGCGGCATCGATCATCGTCTGCAGGAACGTCACCACCGGATACCAGTGCTGTGAGTCCGGAACGCCGCGGCCGCGCGGTTCGCCCAGCCAGTCGGGTCGGCTGTAGAGGATGCTCGGGTCGACGTGCGTGATCGGGTCGTTGTCGTGGCTCACCTGCACGACGCGCAGCGCGTCCCGCTGCTCGGGGGTGAGCTCGGCCAGCTCGTCCCACCGGTCGAACACTCCGACGGTGCCGTCGGGGATCATCTGGCCCGGCCGGTCCAGACCCGCCTTCGACCACTTCGCCAGGTGCGGCATGCCGAACCACAACGCCCGGTCGATGCTGTACCGGTCGAATCCCTCGATGCCCTCCTTCATCACGACGTCGGACGACGACCAGGCCCCGAGGCTCTCGCCGAAGACGAGCACGGTGGGTCGACGGTCCTCGGGGATGCCGAGCAGCCGCTGGTGCACGCCCCACACCAGACCACGGAACTGTCGACGGCCCTGACGGACCTTCTGCAGCGACAGGAACGACGGGTACCGCCCGTACTGGATGCACACCGAGGCGACGTCGCCGCGGGTGAAGAACTCGGCGGCCTCGATCATGGTGTGGTCGACCCAGCCGGTTCCGGTCGGCGAGATCAACAGCAGGAACTTCCGGTCGTAGGCGCCGGTCCGCTCCATCTCCTCGAGCGCGGTCTCGGTGCGGCTCGTCGAATGGATCGGATGGCTGTTGAATCCGACGAAGATCCGGATCGGCGCGGTCGCCGGCTCACCCATCGTCGACTCGATGAGTTCGGGTTCGAGCGCGTCGAGCACGAACCGTCGTCCCTGCTGTCCGAGCTCGTCGAACGGGGCGAGGCTGTCGGCCGATCCCGACACCAGCGGTGACGTCGGGGCGTGGTCGTAGCCGGGATCGACCTTCTCGTTGGCGCGTCCGATGTACGAGACGCCCGCCCAGTAGAGGCCCGCCGTTCCCGCAGCCCACAGCCCGGCGTTCGCGGCCCGGGCCAGCACATTCTTGGTGATGCCCGGACCGAGGTACCGGGTCAGGCCGTGCCGTGACGCCCGGTAGCCGACGCCCAGGCCGGTTCCGACGGCGGTCACCGCCGCGGTGTTCACCAGTGTCCGGGGCAGGGTCAGCGGCAGTTTGTCGAAGTCGTCGGTGAAGAACGACCGGCGCTCGGCGAGGTAGTGCCGCGACGCCCACAGCGCCGCGCCGAGCGACGTCCCGGTCGTGACCGCCAGTCGGAGCGCCGTGCGCTCATCCGGACTGGAGTGTGGCCGAGCCGCACTGAGCAGGTCGTAGAGCGCACCGCCCAACGCGCCGAGTTCCACGAGCTCGCCCGACATGTGCGCCACCTCGGACACCCAGGCCTGCTCGTCCGAGCGGGGCACCATGCGCAGCATCCGTCCGGCGCCGGCGAGTCCGGCGCGCACGGCGAGCCGTACCAGCAGTGAGTCGGAGTTGCCGCTGAGCCGGTTGGTGGTGCGTTCGATCCGGGTGCTCACCGCTCGGGCCGCCAGGACCGACAGTCCGCTCACGGCACCCTGGTGCAGTGACGTGCGCGGCATCAGTGACGGCTGCATCGACCGGATGAAGTGCGTCGTCTCGAGGGGCGCGCCCGGCGAGGACGTGAGCGGCGAGAGCACGCCGAGCACGGACTCGAACTTCTCGAGCAGCGACGACTGTGTTCCTACGCGGACGAGCTGCTCGTCCGCGGTGCCCACCGCGGAGAGCGGACCAGAGGGGGTACCGGGTTCGACCATGCGGGCCAGCCTAGGTCCCGCCCACCGGCGAACCGCCTCCCGGTGGCGGCGTCGACCGCAGTGCCGGTTCAGCGCTCGACGTGCCCGGAACGGCTCGGCGACCTGCACAATGGTCCCGTGCCGGTGACCATCCCTCCGCCGACCGATCTCGATGTGCTCCTCGACCGGGTGACGCCGGGAACCGACGTCATCGTCCCGATGGGGAACGGTGAGCCCGTTCGATTCCTCGACGCACTGGAAGGACGCGCGGACCGGCTCGAGTCCGTTCGCATCAACCAGATGCACCCGTTCCGCACCCGGGAGCATCACTCGGGCCGCTTCGGCCATCGACTCCGACACGTCTCGTACTTCCTGAGCCCGACCCTGCGGGCCCCGTTCGCCGAGGGCCACGTCGACCTGGTGCCGAACGACTTCCATGCGGTCCCGCAGTTGATGCTCGAGCGTGCGGCCGCCCCGTTGGTCGTCGTCACGACGACGCCGCCCGACGACCGGGGCATGGTGTCGATGGGGACGACCGCCGACTACGCCGCCGCGCTGCTCGACCGTGCGCCGGTGATCGTCGAGGTCAACGCGCGGATGCCGCGCACCCGTGGCGACCACACCTTCCCGCTCGGCGATGCCGACGGGTGGTTCGAGGCGGACTCCGACCTCATGGAGATCGTCGGGCCGGAGCCGACCGACGCGGATCGGGCCATCGCCGAGTTCGTCGCAGAGCGCATCCCGAACGGCGCGAGCATCCAGACCGGTGTCGGCGCCGTGCCGGGTCTGGTGGCGAAGCTGCTCGCCGACCACCGCGACCTCTCGGTCCACACCGAACTGATCGGCGACGCGATCATGGAGCTCGTCGACGCCGGCGCGATCAACGGGCGGTACTCGACCGATGGCACGGCGATCTCGACGACCACATCGTTCGGGACTGCCGCGTTCCACGAGTGGCTCGACGGCAACGAGCTCGTGGCGTTCCGCCCGGTCGACCGCACCAACAACCCGAGGGTCATCGCCTCGGAGCCGAATGTGTGCGCGATCAACGCGACGATGCAGATCGACCTGGTGGGTCAGTGCGCCTCGGAATCACTCGGGCACCACTACGTGTCGTCGACCGGTGGCCAGGCCGACTTCCTGCGGGGCGCGCAGCTGTCCGAGGGCGGGCAGAGCTTCATCGTCACGCACAGCACCGCACTGGGTGGTGAGGTGTCGCGCATCGTCAACGAGCTCAGCCCCGGTGCCATCGTCACCGCCCACAAGAATCTCGTCGACAAGATCGTGACCGAGCACGGGGTGGCCGAGCTGCGCGGCCGGACGCTGGGGGAGCGGGCGGCGGCGATCATCGCCGTGGCCGCGCCCCAGTTCCGCGACCAGCTCACCGCCGCGGCTCGGGGAATGGGGTATCTGTGACGGAACTGGAATCGACCGATCCCGGCGTCGACCCGGCACTCGTCCTGCATCTCGCCGAGGGTGCGCCGGTGTCGGCGGCCGGCGGCGCCGTGCGTGCGGTCGCCGAGGGGGCGGGGGTTGCCGCGGAACGAGCGACACAACTCCGCGTCCTCATCGAGCAACTCCTCAACGAGGCGCGAGCGCGTGAAGCGGTCACGGGTGCGGATGTCCTCGAGGTTCGCGTGGTGCACGACGGGCTCCGGCTCCGTGTCGAGATTCTCGACGAACGGATCCCGCCGCTGCCCGGAGCCGGATCGACGGCGACGTCTCGGCGTCTCGCCGCGCTCGGCTTCGTCGACTCGCTCCACCTCGAGCGCCGCGGGGCGGCGGGCAACCGCGCCGTCGCCACGGTCGGGCTGGGGGCCGACTCGGATCTGCACCACACCGAACAGGTGCTCGGCGAGGAGCCGCCGGTCGTCTCCGATGACGCGCTCGCCGGCCTGATCATCCGGCGGATGGAGCCGGCGGACGCACTCGGCGTCGCCCGCTGCGTGTACCGCTGCTACGGCTACTCCTACCTGCACCCGATGATGTACCAGCCCGATCAGCTGCGGCGGGCGCTGCGATCGGGTGTCATGCACTCCGTGGTGGCGGTCGCGGCGTCGGGCGAGGTCGTCGGGCACTGCGCACTCAGCTTCAACCATCCGGGTGACCCGGTTCCTGAGGCCGGGAAGATGGTGGTCGACCCGCGGTACCGGGGCCACCACCTCGCGGAGCGTCTCTCGACGGAACGCCGCGATGCGGCCGCCGCACTGGGCCTCGAGGGCATGTGGTCGGCGTGTGTGACGAACCATCCGTTCTCGCAGCGTGAGCTCCGCGCCGCCGGGGGCGCCGAGACCGGTGTGCTGCTCGCAGCGGCGGCACCCGTCGCCCACATGGAGGGCATCGCCGACGACCGGACCGGCCGCGCCGCACTGATGGCCATGTTCGTCCCCGTCGTCGACCCGGGTGAACGTGTGGTGCACCTCCCGGAGCGGCTCGCGGCCGCCATCGCGCCGATCGCGGCACGGTTGGGCCTCCGTCGTTCGATCGTGACGGACGCGCCGTCCGCGTCGGCATCGGCGTCGTCGCTCAGCGTGGCCGCGGACGTGGAGTCGGGACTCGCGGCGATCCGAGTCGTCAGCTCCGGAGACGACCTGATCGACGCGATCGGTGACGCGCTCGACGAGGTCGATGCATTCGAGTTGGGCGCAGCCCACCTCGACATTCCGCTGGCCGACCCGACGGCGATCGCGGCGGCGCTGGCGGCGGAGTCGGCGGGCTTCAGCTTCGCCGCCTGGCTGCCCGGCTACGACGAGTCCGGTGACGTGCTCCGCATGCAGCGCGTCCTGGCCCACCGGCCCGACCTCGAGTCGATCGCGTGTGCGGGACCCGAGGGCGAGGAACTGCGTGACTTCGTGATCGCCGAGTACCACCGCGTGAGGCCGCAGCACTGAGGCCGGTCGGCTTCCCCGATCACTCGATGCGCGATCGGGGAAGTGCCGATGGATGAGATGGTCGGGACGGCGAGATTCGAACTCGCGACCCCCGGCTCCCAAAGCCGGTGCGCTCCCAGACTGCGCCACGTCCCGTGCCGCGGATCCTACTGCCGGCACCGGACCGTCCCGTCCGGAGCACGGATGCCGCCACGCGTGGACGCCCTGCCGGTCACGCACGGAGCGTCCGGTGCGCCGATGTCGGCCGGTCGGTCGTCGGTCGGTATGCTCCCCAACCTGTGAATGCGACCGTGACGAATGAGACGAGCAAGGACGACGGCGTGTTCGTCAAGGTGGACGTGAGCGTCGCCGAGGACGAACTCGAGCCGATGATCGACGCCGCGTGGCGAGAGATCTCCCGCGAGGTGCGGCTCCCCGGGTTCCGGCCCGGCAAGGCCCCCCGGAAGCTGCTCGAGCAGCAGTTGGGCAGCGGCTACGCCCGGTCCGAGGCGCTCCGCGCCGGCCTGCCCGAGTTCTACGCCCGGGCGGTGATCGACCATGACGTCGACGTCATCGGTCCGCCGGAGCTCGAGATCACCGAGGGTGAGGAGTCCGGTCCCGTCGCGTTCACCGCCATCGTCGAAGTGCGCCCGGTCGTCGAGGTCGCCGGCTACGGCGGGCTGCGCGTCGAGGTCCCGGCCCCGCAGGTGACCGACGAGGAGATCGACGAACAGGTCGACCGGATCCGCTCGCAGTACTCCGACCTCGTCGAGGTCGAGCGTGCCGCCGGTGACGGCGACTACGTCACCATCGACATCCACGGTTCCCGCGACGGCGAGGCCGTCGAGGGCCTGACCGCCGACGACTATCTGTACCTGGTCGGCTCGGGCATGATCGCCCCCGGCTTCGACGAGCACCTGCTCGGTGCGAGCACCGGTGACGTCGTGCAGTTCGACGCCGAGGCGCCGGGCGCCGCCGACGAGGACGAACCGGTCGAGTTCCGGCTGCTGGTCAAGGCCGTCAAGGAGCGGGTGCTCCCGGACCTTACCGACGAGTGGGTCGCCGAGGCCACGGAGTTCGACACCGCGGAGGAACTCCGCGACGACATCCGCTCCGGGCTCGGTGAGCAGCGCGAGGCCCAGACCCGGGGTTCGGTGCGGGTCCGACTCGGCAGCGAGCTCGCGAAACTCGTCGACGGCGACGTCCCCGAGGCCATGGTCTCCCAGGACATGCAGTCCCGACTGCAGGGGCTGGCGTACCAGTTGCAGGGCCGTGGCATCGGCCTCGACGACTACCTGCGGATCACGGGCCGTGATCCGGAGACGTTCTCGGCCGAGCTGAAGGAGGCCTCGGACGAGGCCGTCCGACTCGACCTCGCGCTGCGGGCCGTCGCGGTGGCCGAGGCGATCGAGGTGAGCGACGCCGAGCTCGACGACGAGATCGCCCTCATGATCGGCGACGCCGACCTGACCATCGAGGCGGCCCGTGAGCAGCTGCAGTCCGAGGGCCAGCTGTCGGCGGTACGCTCGGAGCTGGTGAAGCGTGCCGCCATGGAGTGGCTCGTGAACCGCAGCGAGATCGTGGACCCGGACGGCAATCCGATCCCGGAGGAGTTCCTCCTGGAGCCGGAGCACGATCACGACCACGATCATGATCACGACCATGACCACGATCATGATCACGAGCACTGACGACCCGAGGAGCGAGCGAGTGCCCCCGACCGAGCCGATGAGCTACTACATGCCGACCGTCGAGTGGGAGACGCCCAAGGGCTCCCGCTCCTCGGACCTGTACTCCCGACTGCTGCGGGAGAACATCATCTTCCTCGGCACGCCCATCGACGACACGGTCGCCAATCTGGTGTGCGCCCAGCTGCTGTTCCTCGAGTCCGAGAACCCCGACCGCGACATCAGCATCTACATCAACTCGCCCGGCGGCGACATCAACGCCCTCATGGCCATCTACGACACCATGCAGTACGTGCGGCCCGAGATCGCCACGCTCTGCTTCGGCCAGGCGGCCTCGGCAGCGGCGGTCCTCCTCGCCGCGGGCACGCCCGGCAAGCGGCTGGCACTGCCGAACGCACGGGTGCTGATCCACCAGCCGTACGCCCAGTCGGGGTACGCCCAGGTGTCGGACCTCGAGATCGCGGCCAACGAGATCCTGCGGCTCAAGGAGACGCTCGAGCACGTGCTGGCCCGTCACACCGGTCAGCCCGTGGATCGCATCGCCAAGGACACCGACCGGGACTACGTGATGACGGCGGCCGAGGCCAAGGAGTACGGCATCGTCGACGAGGTCATCGACGCCCGGAACCCGGCCGACACCAGCGGCCCGATCACGGCGATCCGCTGAGTCCGTCGCCGCAGGGGGCGGATCGGCCACAATGGTCGTCCTGACCCCGGCCATGGGGTCCGTGCGACGCTCCGAGCGTCCACGCTCGAGTAGGTAGGGAGCCCGGTGGCGAAGTTCGGTGATGGTGGTGAGCTGCTGAAGTGTTCCTTCTGCGGCAAGTCGCAGAAGCAGGTCAAGAAGCTCATCGCGGGCCCCGGCGTCTACATCTGCGACGAGTGCATCGACCTGTGCAACGAGATCATCGAGGAGGAACTCACCGACACCGGTGAACTGGTCCTCGACGAGCTGCCGAAGCCCACCGAGATCTTCTCGTTCCTCGACGACTTCATCGTCGGTCAGGAGCGGGCCAAGAAGATCCTGTCGGTCGCCGTCTACAACCACTACAAGCGCGTGCAGCACGGTGCCCGGTCCGGCATGGACGACATCGAGCTGCAGAAGTCGAACATCATGCTCGTCGGCCCGACGGGCTGCGGGAAGACACTGCTGGCCCAGACGCTGGCCCGCATGCTCAACGTGCCGTTCGCCATTGCGGACGCCACGGCGCTCACCGAGGCCGGCTACGTGGGTGAGGACGTCGAGAACATCCTCCTGAAGCTCATCCAGGCCGCAGACTTCGACGTGAAGAAGGCCGAGACCGGGATCATCTACATCGACGAGATCGACAAGGTCGCCCGCAAGTCCGAGAACCCGTCGATCACCCGTGACGTCTCGGGCGAGGGCGTTCAGCAGGCGCTCTTGAAGATCCTCGAGGGCACGGTCGCCTCGGTGCCGCCGCAGGGTGGCCGGAAGCATCCGCACCAGGAGTTCAT
>CAJBIS010000190.1 GCA_903953195.1 uncultured Actinomycetes bacterium | reverse complement strand
TCCGGGCGCAGGCTCGCGGCGGTGTCGGAGTCGCCGGCGCTCGGTTGAAGGAGGAGGACTACGTCACCGACCTCATTCACACCTCGGCGCACGCCTACCTGTTGTTCTTCTCGAACCGTGGCCGGGTCTACCGGCTGAAGGCGCACCGGATCCCCATGAAGGAGCGCACCTCGCAGGGCATCGCACTGGTGAACCTGTTGAACCTCGCGCCCGAGGAGCGGATCCAGACGATCATCGACACCCGCGACTACGAGACGAACCGTTACCTCATGTTCGTGACGCGCAACGGCACGGTGAAGAAGACCCGGTTCACGGCGTACGACTCGTCGCTGAAGGCCGGTCTCATCGCGATCGCGCTCCGCGACGACGACGAACTCGTCCGCGTGCTGCCCACCTCCGGGTCGGATGACGTGATCATGGTGTCCGAGGCGGGCAAGGGCATCTGCTTCGCCGAGACCGATGTCCGCGAGATGGGCCGGGCCACCACCGGTGTGCGGGGCATGAAGTTGAAGGACGGCGACCGGGTGGTCGGCGCCGCAGTCGTCGAGACCGGTGTGGTGAACACCGGGCAGACCGCGGGCGACGAGACGGACGACGAGACGGGCGACGACGCCACTGCTGACACGGCCGACGATGCCGTGAGCTCGGACGAAACGGGGCCGCAGCTCCTGACCGTGACCGATGTCGGCTACGGCAAGCGGACACCCGTCGCGGTGCTGAACCGCCAGGGCCGCGGTGGTCAGGGCGTCCGGGTCCACCGGCTTCACGAGAAGCGCGGTCGGGTACTGACCGGGTTGTTGGTGACCGGCGAGGATCACCTGCTGTTGATCAACGACGGCGGGGTGATCATCCGCACGACAGCCGAGTCGATCTCGATCCAGGGCCGCGCCGCCAGCGGCGTGCGCGTCATGAACGTGGGGGAGAGCGGCCGTGTCGCTGCCGTCGCCCGCGTGCTCGGCGGGACCGAGGATGACGAGAGCGAGGACGCCGCCGAGGGAACGTCCGCCGATGGGGCCGTGGTGACCGAGGCCGTGCCCGGCGACGCACCCGCAGCTGACTGAGCGGTCGACCCGTGGCGGTCCTCTCGTGAGCACGGAACGGTCGCGGTCCGAGCGTGGCAGCGTGAGCCCGGTGTTCCTCGCCGTGGCGGTGGTGCTCTCGTGCGGGATCGCTGCGGCGGTGGTGTCCGGCGGCGGGCGCCTGCGTGACCGAGCACGTGCGGATGCGGTGGCCGATGTGACGGCGCTCGGCGGCGCGGTCGACGGCCGGTCCCGTGCGGAGCAGGTGGCGGCGGCGAACGGTGCCGAACTGGTCGGCTGGCGGCGGTCATCCGACGCCGTGATCGCCACGATCGACCTGTGGTCCGTGCGCGGCGAAGCGGCCGCGACCTCGTCCCTCGAACCGGTCGGATCAGCATCGCGGTCCGGGCACTCCGGTTCACTAGGGTTGGGCCGGTGAGTTCCACGCCCCCTACTCGCTCCTCCGGAGGTGCCTCCGGTCGGTCCGGTCCGAGCACCTCGAAGCAGTCGTCGCCCGCATCGTCGGCCAAGCCGGCGTCGACGGCGACAGCCGCCGCGAAGCCCGCGGGTCCTCCGAAGGCGTCGCCGTCGGTGTCCGCGGTGACAGGTGGTGGCGACGGCCAGGACGCCCGCCGCGTGATGGGCTACCGCCGTCAGCGTTTCGAGGCCCGCAAGGTCCGCCGGCTCGTTCGTCACATCGACCCGTGGTCGGCACTCAAGCTGTCGGTGCTGGTGGCGCTCTCGCTCTGGCTGATCACGATGATCGCCTCGGTGATCCTGTGGACGGTGGCCCGCAACGCCGGCACGGTCTCGAGCGTCGAGGAGTTCGTGAACTCGACGTTCTCGTTGCAGGAGTGGAAGCTCGACGGCGAGTTCCTGTTCCGCCAGTTCTCACTGTTGTCGTTGATGTTCTACCTGGGGGTCGCCGGCGCCATCGTCGTGTCGACCCTCGTGTTCAATCTGATCTCCGACATCATCGGCGGCATCTGGATCTCGGTCATCGAGGAGGAGACGGCGCGTCCGATGTGATCGCCGGCGCGGGCGGATGGCCCGTCGCCGCCGCTCCGGTCGGGCTTGTCGCCCGGCGGGGTGCTTCGGATACGCTGACCGACCGCCACCTCGGTGGACTGCGGGGCTATAGCTCAGTCGGTTAGAGCGCACCCCTGATAAGGGTGAGGTCGCTGGTTCGATTCCAGCTAGCCCCACGCAGCAAGTGACCGGGACCTGCCGAGGAGGCAGCAGTGCGTGCAGTGCGTCGAGCAGCCCTGGCGGTCGGGTTCGGCGTCCTCGGCGCGATCCTGCTCCGTCTGACCGGCGCGTCGGGTACCGCACCGGAACAGGGCGGTTGGCGGGAGTTGCGCGGGGACGACCTCCGGTGAGCGACCACCCGGCGATCCTGGTCGTCGGCGCCGGCACGGTCGGCGCTCGGACCACACGCGAGCTGCTCGGCGTCGGCACGGACGGACGGTCCGCCGTGGGATCCGTCTCGCTGGCTGGTCGCCGGCCCGGTCGACTCGAACGGCTCGCAGCATCGTTCGGCTCGAGCGTCACGATGGTCGACGTCTCGGAGCGTCCCATCGATGTCGCCACGGCCGACGTCGTGGTGGTGACCCGGGCCGCCGGCGATCAGCTCGAGGTCGCCCGCTCCGCACTGGCCGCCGGCTGTCACGTGGTGTGCACGACCGATGATCTCGACGAGGTGCGAGGCCTGCTGGAACTCGATGAGCTGGCCCGGTCGGCGGGCCGGACGGTCGTGGTCGGTGCCGCGATGGCTCCCGGCCTGAGTTGTCTGCTGGCGCGTCACGCGGCGTCGTTGCTCGACACCGTGGACGAGATCCACGTCGCCCGCGCCGGCGCCGGCGGTCCCTCGTGCGCTCGTCAGCGGCGTCGCGCACTCCGTGGCTCGGCGATCGAGTGGCGGGATGGGGAGTGGGCCCGACGCCCGGGATTCAGCGGTCGCGAGCTCGTGTGGTTCCCCGACCCCACGGGCGGGAGCGACTGCTATCGGGCCGAACTCGCCGACCCGCTGCTCCTCGTCGATGCGTTCCCCGGGCTGGTTCGCGCCACGGCCCGGCTGGCGGCGTCACGGGTCGACCGTGTGACCGTGCCGCTGCCGATGCTCATCGGTCCGCCGGTCGAGGGTGCCCCGGGAGCGATCCGGGTCGAGGTGCGGGGCACGCGCCACGGGGCACGTCACGACGTCGTGTACGGCGCGTTCGACCGGCCATCCGTGGCGACCGCGGCCGTGGCGGCGGTGGTGGCGGTCGCACTCGGTGCCGGCGACGCCGGGCTCGAACCGGGTGCCGGTGGCCTGGCTCGTGTGAGCGACGCGAGACCGGTGCTCCGGGAGCTCGCCCGCCGAGGTGTGCGGGCCGCGGTGTTCGAGGGCAGTCGGGATTTCGGCGTCGCCGAGGATCTCGACGACCGTGTCGACTGATCCGTCGTCGGGCCCAGCCCAGCACGGGCAACACTTTCCGTGGGAACTGTCGCCGATGACCGCTGAAATCGGCCCTGGCGGCCACGGAGCGTGGGATCGGCGAGATTTCCGGATTTTTCTCGGGAAATCGCTCAAGGTCACCCCCCTTCGGTGCCGATGACCCCCCTGTCGTGCGGCTACACGACGACAGGGCGATGGAGGAATCAGACATGGGCGATCTCGAAGACACCACCGGACTCGACAACTCGATGCAGTCGCCACTCGATCCGTCGGCGTTGGTGGAACAGCATCTCGATCTCGTGCAACACGTGGTCTTCCAGGTGGCGGCGCACTTCCCGCGGCACGTCGAACGCGAGGAACTCATCCGAGCGGGTGCGCTCGGACTGGTCGAGGCCGCCAAGCGCTACAGCCCTGAGCGGGGGATCCCGTTCAACCGGTTCGCCTCCCAGCGCATCCGCGGTGCGATCATCGATGCGGTCCGGGCCGCCGACTGGGCGCCCCGCTCGGTGCGGACGCTCGCCCGCCAGCTCGATCAGGCCGAGCAGCGTCTGGCCGGCCAGCTCGGCCGCCGGCCGTCGCTCGCCGAGACCGCCACCGAACTCGGCGTCGAGACCGCTGAGCTCGACCAGCTCCGGGCCCGGGTCAATCGCTCGGTCATCGTCGCCTTCGACCACCTCGTCACCGGCGCCGAGGACGAGGAACTGAACCTGCTCGACATCGTGTCCGACCCGGACGACCTGGACCCGTCGGAGGAGCTCGAGCGTCGCGAGCTGCACGCCTACGTGCGTCAGGCTGTGGCCGTGCTGCCCGAGCGGCACCGCCTGATCGTGCTCGGCTACTTCATCGAGGGTCGCACCTCCGAGGACCTCGCCCGGTTCCTCGGTGTCACCGAATCCCGCGTGTCGCAGATGCGCTCCGAGGCGCTCGGCATGATGCGCCGGGGCATCGAGGCACAGTTCGTCGCCCCGGAGGACCGGGTCGCGCCGGAAGGTCTGGTCGAGCGTCGTCGTGCGGCGTACGCGGATGCGATCGGTGCCGCCTCGGACTGCCGCGATCGACTCGTGCCGGTCGATGACACGGTGACCGACGAGGCCTTCGCCGCGCTGCTCGCCGTCGGCTGATCGCCGATCTCTGCCGACCTGCCGACCGGCGCGTCAGCCGCGCAGGACGGCGCTGAGTTCGTCGTGGACCCGCCCGTTGCTGGCGATCGCCGAGTAGCGGTACTCCGGGTGGTCGATGCTCGGGACCGCCGGGTCCCCGCCGTGCCATGACGTCAGCGTGCCGCCGGCCTCGGGGATGATCACCAGCAGCGAGGCGATGTCCCACCACGCCAACGCAGGATCGCACATGGCGTCGATCCGGCCCGACGCCACCAGCGCGTACCCGTAGGCGTCACCCCAGGTGCGCAGCTCGAGCCCGGACTGCTGCACCCGGTCGTACCGGGCCGTCGACCAGCCGTCGAAGCTGGTGGTCGACAGCAGCGCCCCGTCGATCGACCCGGTGTCCGACACCCGGCACGGGGTGCCGTCGAGGAAGCAGCCGAGCCCGCGGCCGGCGGCGACCGTCTCGCCGAGCGCCGGCAGGTTGATGACGCCGATCGCCGGGCCGTGTTCGTCCTCGAGGTAGAGGAGGTTCGAGTACGTGGCGACCCCACGCTTGAACGCCTTGGTGCCGTCGATCGGGTCGATGACCCAGGTCCGGCCGGACGTGCCCTGGTGGTCGTCGTGCTCCTCACCCCGGATCGTGTCGTCGGGGTACGCGCTCCCGATGAGGTCACGCAGCAGGTGTTCGGCGGCCCGGTCGGCCTCGGTGACGGGGGAGCCGTCATGCTTCTCGTCGATCACGAGTTCCGGGTGGTTGTACCAGCCGAGCGTGAGCTCGCCGGCGGCTCGGGCCCAGCCGGTGGCCTGGTCGAGCAGCGCGACATCGACCGGCGGTGGGGTGCCCTCGTGCGAGGCGTCGGACGGGTTCGAGGGCTCAGCCATGCCCGCAGTCTCGCGTCACCAGCGGGCGACGTCGTCCAACCGGGGCTGTCGGGCCTCCAGCCACCCGTCGGGGACCCCGAGGGTCGGAGCGACCTCGACGATGCTCGGCCACGGAGGAGACTCGGAGAACCCGAATCGGCACGCCGGCCGCAGCGGTCCCCGGGGACCGAGATCCCGGCCGCCGACGCGGGCGGTCGCGGACCTCAGGAATCGGCAGTGCCGCGCCTGGTACCACTCCTGCACGCCGGTCGGGCTCGTTCCCCAGGTGCGCACCCCCATCAGCGCGTACGCGGCCGGGCGTTCGAGCCATTTCGTGAACCACAGCGGGCGAGGCGGGAGCGGGAATCCGAGGCCACCCGCCGAGAGGTTCAGTTCGAGCTCGCCGGCTCGCAACGTCAGCTCGGTGGGCGTGGCGATGGCCCGCAGATCGACCACGTCCACCCGGTCGAAGGCGTACACCGACGTCACGAAGTCCGCGGTGGCGACGTCGGGAGCGAGCAGGACACGCGTGCCGTCCGGCTGGGCCCACATCACGTCGATCGTGCGGCCGATCGGTGAGGTCTCCCATGCGCCGACCACGAACCGGTCACCGGACGCGAACCCGCTCGACGAGATCGTTCCCCGCATCCGGACCCGTGTGAGTGACACAGTGGGGGAACCACCGCGGCGCAGGTCCTGTTCCCGCTGTCGGCCGGTCTCGTGGCCGAACCGGTGGGATCCGGGTGGCGACAAGGAGCACGACGTGAACGAACCCGCCGGGCCCGCCGAGGTGAACGCTGTGGCAACGCTCCTCGCCCGGTACGCGGAGCTGATCGACGCAGGTGACTTCGCCGGCGTCGCAGCGCTGCTCGCCGACGCCGTGCTGTGCGACGCCGACGGTCACCCGGTGGCGAGCGGTGCCGCGGAGATCGAGCGCCTGTACGTGGGGTCGACGATCCGTCATGCGGATGGAACGCCGGGCACCGCGCACGTGATCACGAACCTGATCGTCGAGTCGACCGGCCCGGACACGCTCACCGCTCGGTCACGGTTCACCGTGTTCCAGGGACTCGACGATCTGCCGCTGCAACCCGTGGTGGTCGGCCGGTACGTCGATGACTTCGACCGCGGGCCGCACGGCTGGCGGTTCCGTCGCCGGGCGATGTGCCCCGAACGCTGGGGTGACGTGAGTCGCCACCTCACCTTCGATCCGCGCGGGTGATGCCGGCCGAGCTGCGCTGCTGGCCGGGTGACGTGGGCTACGTTCACCCGGCGATGACGGGGCAACAGCACGCACTCGAACGACGGGTCCTCGGCACGTGGACCTGAACGCGATCCTCGATCTCGAACCGGTCGACGGCGCCCGGGTGGGTCGTGGGCCCACCTATCCGTGGGGCGGGCTGTACGGCGGGCAGATCGTCGCACAGGCGCTCGTCGCCGCGGCCGCCGGCGTCGAACCGGGCTTCGAGGTGCACTCGCTCCGGGCGTACTTCATCCGGCGCGGCGACCACCACGAGTCCGTCCGCTACGAGGTCGATCCCATCCGTGACGGCCGCTCGTTCGCGACCCGCCGCGTCGTCGCGCACCAGGACGTCGGCGCGATCCTCAATCTCGAGGCCAGCTTCCAGCGGCCCGAACGCTCCGCCGATGTCGAGACCGTCGAGCTTCCCCCGGGGGTCCCCGGTCCGGACGAGCTCGAGCCCGGGTCGTGGAGCCCCGTGTTCGAACGGGCGATGCTGCCGCCGGAACGCATCGCGGCGCTCTCCGGCCGAGACGGCGCCGGTCGGGCGATGGGCTGGTTCCGCGTCGGCGTCCCGCTCGGCGACGACCCGACCCGTCACGCCGCCGGTCTGGCCTACGTGTCGGACGACCTGCCGACCGACGCCGTGGTCCGGGCGCATCCGGTGCGCGATGAGCCGCAGCACGTGCTCGAGGCCTCGTTGTTCTCCGCGAGCCTCGACCACACGATGTGGTTCCACCGGCCGTTCCGTGCCGATGAGTGGCACCTGCACGACGTCACCTGCCACACCTTCGTCGATGGTCGCGGACTCGCACTCGGCCACGTGTTCAGCGAGTCGGGGACGCACGTGGCGACGTTCGCGCAGGAGGTGCTGTTGCGCGACTCGCGTGACCGCGCCGGCCAGACACCGTCGGGTTGAGCCGGACCGACGGCAGCCGGCGGGGCATCATGGGCGCATGGCTGCGAACGTGCTCGGCGGGGACCTGATCAACTGCTCGACCGACCCGCTCACCGGGTTCTACCGAACCGGGTGCTGCGACACCGGTGCGGAGGACGCCGGCGTCCACACCGTCTGCGCGCTCGTCGACGCACGGTTCCTCGAGTTCTCGGCCTCGGTCGGCAACGACCTGTCGACGCCCCGGCCCGAGTTCGGGTTCCCGGGACTTCGACCGGGCGACCGCTGGTGCCTGTGTGCGTCGAGGTGGGCGGAGGCGCTCGAGGCCGGGGTCGCCCCCCGGGTGGTGCTCGAGGCCACGCATCTGCGCACGCTCGAGTGGGTCGACCTGGCCGACCTGCAGGCACACGCCGTCACGGTCGACGACTGAGCTCCGCAGCCTCGTTCAGTCGGTCGGCGCCTGTGACGCGAACGCCCGGGCCCGGTCGATCCCGGCCTGACGTTCGTCGAGTCGGTCGTTGCCGACGAGCTCGTAGTCGTCGGTGAACTCGTCGAGCAGTTCGCCGTGCTCGTCGAGCATCCATGGCAGTGCGAGTCGACGCGGCACCCGGATCCGTTCGGGCGACTCGTGCGTGCCGAACACGTGGTCCCACAGCGGCATCGACACGCCGTGGTTCGACATCGGTCGCCCGAAGTGGTGGTGGAAGTGGTGCCGCCGGACCCAGCGGCCGTATCGGCCACGTGGCGGCACCAGATGGGC
This sequence comes from uncultured Actinomycetes bacterium, assembly GCA_903953195.1. Lineage (GTDB taxonomy): Bacteria > Actinomycetota > Acidimicrobiia > Acidimicrobiales > Microtrichaceae > SXMI01. Next base: position 2,301 of record CAJBIS010000190.1, on the reverse strand, counting down.
CCGGGCGTGCTGGTACTCGTAGAAGGCGTAGCCGCCGGCCCAACCGGCCGCGAGCAGCACGCCCGTCGCGACGCCGCTGATCAGCCAGCCGACGGGGAACCAGATGGCGGCGCCGACGACGATCACGCCGGTCCAGCTCAGGAGATGGGTGGAACTGAATCGCCAGGTCGAGTGCACGTGGTGCTCGAGATGTTCGCGGCTCATCATTCCCGTGCCGTGCAGGTGGTGCATGGCGAAGCGGTGCAGCACGTACTCACCGGCGAACCACAGCATCATGCCGATCCCGAAGGTGCCGGCCGCGACCAGGAGGTCGGCGACGACCTGGAACGCGTTGTCGGGTGTGTCGATCATGACTCCTCCAGCCGGTTGGCCCATCGCAGTGAGATGAGGCGTGCGTCCTCGTTCAGATCCGGCCGGGCACCCCAGCCGACGAGCAGCGCCGCGACGAGTGATTCGCCGATCACGCGGCTCGGGACCGCCAGTCCGGTGCGAACTCGATCGGTGAGCAGCGTGCCGTTCATCGCCGCGATCCACGTGAGGGTGCGCACCATCTGCTCCGGGTCGCTCGCATCACGGGCGAGCGACCCGCACTCGACGGCATCGGCCAGGAGCCGACGGGGGATGTCGAGCACGGCGAGGGCGGCGGGCACGACCCGGGCCGCGTCCGGTGGATCCTCGGCATCCGCGCTGATCAGCAACTGCTGTTGGAGTGCGAACTCCCGTGGATGCTGCTCCGGTGCCGAGAGGAACACGTCGGCGAACCCCCACAACCGCGCCAGCGCGGCGACGGGCCCGGGAGTGGCGGCAGTGCGCTCGGCGCCGGTCAGGTCGGCGTCCCAGCTCCGCAGGTGGGCCTCACCGACCGCGGCCAGATGGCGCAGCGCTCGTTCCTGGAGGGTGGCGAGCAGCTCCGATCGGGACGCGAAGTACGTGTAGAGCGAGGCCGGGGCGTAGTCCGCCCGCTCGGCGAGTGCGGTCATCGTCAGGCCGTCGACGCCGGACTCGGCGACCAGGTCGTCGGCGAGGTCGAGCAGCACGTCGCGTCGCGCCGCACGCTTGCGGCCGCGACGGTCAGGGGCGGCGGTGTCGATCACGTTTTCCGAAGGCACTTCGGAAAACGTAGAACCTTCGGTCGCTGGTGGCAAGGCCCATGGCGCGATGCGGGTTCCGACCCAGTTGCCCCTAGCGTGGCCGATGCCCGGCGTGTAGAACCGGGCGGTCCGTTCCGGACCCGCATCACCGTCGATGTCTCGCTCTCCTCTCGTTCTCCTCGGGTCGCCCCGGCGACGCCGCGTGCCACGGGGCCTCGTCGCGTCCGCAGTCGCGGCCACGCTCGCGCTCGTCGCCGTGTCGCCGGCGAGCGCGCAGGGCAACGACGGCGGAACCGACACGACGCAGCCACCCACCACCACGGCGCCGTCGACGAGTGCGCCCGAGACGCCGCCGACCAGCGCTCCGTCGGGTCCGGCGACCACGGCGCCACGGTCGGGATCACCGAGCGCGGCCGATGCCGCCGTGCGTCTCGATGTCGGTTCGATCGATCGGTTGCTCGCCGAGGCCCGTGACCGGGCCCAACAGGCCCGAGATGCCGAACTCACCGTGATGGGCCAGCAGGTGGCAGCGGCCAGTTCGCTCGTCGATGCTGCCCGCGCCGAACTCACACGGGCGGTCTCGCTGCGCGACGCCGCGGCTGCGACGACGGCTCAGCGTGCCGCTGCCGTCGAGCAGCATCGCAAGCGGATCAGCGAGTTCGCCGCTGATGCGTACATGCGCGTGGGCACCAGCCGGGATCCGGTGCTCTCCCGTCTGCGCGTCGGCGCCGGCCAGCAGGACCCGGCTTACATCGAGGCGCAGCAGACGAGCGTCTACACCGGCGAGGCGATCGACGCGACCCGGTCGGACATGGCGGCGGCCGCGGCCGACCTGGCCGACGCTCGTGCCGAACAGCAGCGCCTCGACCGCGACGTCGACGCCCGCCGCGCCGACGTCGACAGCCGGAACCGCGAGCTGGACCAGCGACGTGCTGCCGAGACCGAGCTCCGCCAGCGACCGCTCGACGTGGCGGCCTCGGCGAACGTCGAGTCGCTCTTCGATGCGACCGGACCCACGATCCTGGGGTCGTCGCTGCTCACCGCGGAGGACCTGGCCGCGTTCGCCCGCGCCCGTGGGCGGGCGCATCCCACCGTCGACGTCGAGGAACTCGCACGGTTCTTCATCGAGGAGGGCGAGGCCGAGGGCGTGCGGGCCGATCTGGCCTGGGTGCAGTCGCTGATCGAGACCGGCTATCTCTCGTTCGCCGGG